>CALGZV010000344.1 GCA_937934385.1 uncultured Clostridia bacterium
TAAGGCAGCGGTGCTTCCGCTTTCCAAGAAGCTTACTCCCGAAGCAGATGAGGTTTATACCGAGCTTTCGAAGTATTTTATGGTTGATTTTGATGAGACCGGATCTATCGGCAAGAGATACCGCCGTGAAGATGAAATCGGTACGCCGTTTTGCATAACATACGATTTTGACTCTAAGGAGGACGGCTGCGTTACTGTTCGTGACCGTGATACGATGGAACAGGTACGTATTCCGATCGATTCGCTCAGAACTTATATAGACGAAAAACTTGAATTTTAATCAGCAGATTAATTTCGGTGTTTTCATGTGGTATTTCTGATTGTAAGTACTGTGTAAAAGACGGCTGCCGCCACGAGGCGACAGCCGTCTTTGTTTATGTTGGATTTTCAAACATAAGCACCCCGGAAGTTTAACTGAATTACTGCTCGGATTTAAAATGCCAGTTCGGAAAACGCTTTTCCATAGCTTCGTTTCCGTATATATCATCGATAAAAAGCTGTATTTTATTTTCTGCCGGTACGCCATTCAGACGATTCTGCCACCTCGATAATACAGCTACGGTTACAAGCAGATTGACCGCCATAAAAATGCTTAATATAATGCATGCTGTTTTCCATCCGGCGTGCTGCATTGATTCAAGCAGCTTTAAAAGCGGAGGAAAAATAATTTTTACAAAAACAACACCGAGAATTCCCCACATTACAGACATGGACAGGCTTATTCTTCCGTCAATATTCAGAAAATGGCCGTGGTAATTCCATGAGGTAGATGAAAAACAGGATTCCTGAAACAGGCTTGAAAAATATTCTATCAGCGAGCCTGTAACAGCATATGTAAAGAACTGAAACCACATCTTTTTCTTTTCGATCGAAAAAGATATAATGTACATTGCGATTGCACCGATTCCGTAAATTATGCAAAACGGTCCCCATATCGTAGCGACATGATCTTCCCACACGCCTTTTCGTATTACATTCCAGACACCTTCAAGCAGAAAGCCGGCTACGCTTCCGAATATGAACAGCCAGAAAAGGGAAGAATACGTGACCGGATAAGCTCCTTTATGATTTTTTCCGTCAGTAGATACATATTCGTTATTTTCCGGATAATCAGATTCTGAATCTGGTTTTATTGTTTCTTCATCATGTCTGTTTCTGCCGTTATTAGTAATTTCGTAGTCGCAGGGTATCAGATTATTAAGTACAGATGTTATGCCTTGAGATTCATCTGTATGAGATTCTTCAGTAAGATTATCAGTCTGATTTATTTCAATGGCATCAGAATCTGTGACGGTGCCTGATTCTGACAAAATATCATTAAATTCGCACTTATTTTTGCATGGTTCCGGTTGTTCAGGTATAATTAAAATGTTATTCGCCGCGTTTGCTTCATTTTTTTTCATTGACGTGACAAATTCCTTTCAATAACGGAAGATCCGGATATTCCGTATATTGCATTGCTGAAACACTGATAAAATACAGTTTGTAAACCGGGTATTTCCTTTGATACAATATACAAAAACATCGGAATGCAAGAACACTATATTGTTTGGGCTGTTTGGACGGTCGTATCGGTATTATGCTTCTCCGATCCTGCTTTCTTGTTAAGATTTTCAGAAGCTACAGCGAGCATGAGCTTTATCCGGTTTTCCTGGTTGACTGCTGTTGCACCGGGATCGTAGTCGATCGGTACAATATTGGCGTCGGGATAACGTTCTCTTATCTTTCTTGTCATGCCTTTGCCGGCTATATGATTCGGAAGGCATCCGAATGGCTGAACACATACAATGTTTTCATATCCAAGCTCGATAAGCTCTGCCATTTCGGCAGTAAGAAGCCATCCCTCGCCCATTTTACAGCCGCGGCTGATTATTCCTTCGGTCAGCGTTGTAACATGCCGGAAGCTTGACGGTACGGTAAATCCGTGATCTCCGACAGCCCGGTTTATTTTTGATTTGATCCCTTCAAGATAGTGTCTGGCGGCTTTGCGGACTATAAGCGCTTTGCGGCTTCCTCCGTAAAGTGTATAATCGTCTATTCCTGCCTGCATGGAATAGAGCAGGAAGTCGAGAAGTCCCGGGACCATGACCTCGCAGCCCTGATCCGCAAGGAATTTTTCAAGTCCGTTGTTGCCGAGCGGGGAGAATTTAACATATATCTCGCCGACAATGCCTACTCGGATACGGGTTTCGTTTCGTCTCGGTATTGCCTCAAAATCTGCGGCTATCTTATCAAGAGTTGAAGTAAAGCTTTTTCCTGAAAGACACTTTCCGTATTTGAAGCTTTCGGTCAGCTTTGCCGTCCAATTTTCTATAAGGCGGTCGCTGTCTCCGGAATTTATTTCATACGGCCTTGTCTGATTACCGAGAAGCATCAGAAGATCGCCGTATGCTATTGCAGCCATTCCGCACCGTATCATCGGCAATGTTATTTCGAATCCGTCTCCGGGATTTTTAAAGCCGCTGAAGTTAAGCGACAGTACCGGAACATATTCAAATCCGTTGCGGTCGAGAGCTTTTCTCAGCAGATGTATGTAATTTGACGCGCGGCATCCGCCTCCGGTCTGGAACAGCATCAGTGTAACTTTGTGCGGATCGTATCTTCCGCTTTTGAGGGCTTCCATAAACTGTCCGATAACAAGCAGCGCGGGATAGCAAGTGTCATTGTGAACCGACCGAAGCCCTTCATCAACGACTATACGGTCTGTGTTTTTAAGTATTTCAACTTTGTATCCGAAATTGCCGAAGATACGGACAAGGAAATCCCAGTGTATAGGGAGCATATTCGGTATAAGTATGGTATGCTCCTTCTTCATCTCCTTGGTGAACGGTATTTGGTTCATATACAGGATCTCTTTCTTTTTATTCTACAGATTTATCTGTGATTTTATAACCAGTCATTCAGATCGTCGCAAAAAGACTGCGCAGACGTATCTTTACTGCTCCAAGATTTGTAATTTCGTCTATCTTGATCTGAGTATAAATGCGTCCGCCGCTTTCGAGTATCGAGCGGACCTCATCTGTTGTTACAGCGTCGACTCCGCATCCGAATGAGACGAGCTGTACAAGGTTGAGCTTGGGATGCGCGGCGGCGTTTTCCGTAACATATTTAGCGGCACAGTACATGCGGCTGTGATATGTCCACTGATTCAATACACCGACGTCAAATTTCGGCACGAGCGCGCTTACAGCGTCCTCACTGACAACTGCCGCGCCGAGATCGCATATCAGGGTATCGATTCCGTGATTTACCTCGCTGTCGATATGGTACGGTCTGCCTGCAAGAACTATTACAGACATGTCTGCTTCGTACGCCTGCTGCAGGATCTTTGCCCCTTCATCGCGTATACGCTCCATATATGCCTCGTATTCAGCGTATGCGGCATTTGCGGCCGATTTGACTTCTTTTAAGGTTATACCGTCAAAATATTTTGCCAGTATTTTTGTGAAGTGATTTATAAAATCATTTTTGCGGTGAATCCCGACATAATCGTTTATAAATGTTACCTTTTCAGGGAACCGCATATTTGCATTTATAAGCTCAGGGTAATATGCAACGACAGGGCAGTTGTAATGATTATCGCCTTTTCCTTCATCGACGTTGTATGACATGCACGGATAGAAGATTGTTTCGATCCCTTTGCTCACAAGATCCTGTATATGGCCGTGTATCAGCTTTGCAGGATAGCATGCGGTATCCGACGGAATCGTTTTCTGACCGAGCAGGTACAGTTCGCGAGATGAATGCGATGATCTGACAACTTCAAATCCGAGCTTTGTAAACATCGTATGCCAGAACGGATAAAGCTCATACATGTTAAGTCCCATCGGTATGCCTATTTTACCGCGGCTGCCCGGCTCCGGCTTATATGAATCAAGAAGCTTGTTTTTTACCTCGAACATATTGAGATCTTCCGATCTTGCTTCTTTCCGGAAACCATTTTTTCGCAGCGGTTTCCGCCGATAAACCTTCGGGTATTTTCTCCGTCGGTTTTGTCTGATCCGGAACTGAATGTGTTGATCGTCAGGCTGCAATGATTCTGACAGCCGTTGCAGGTGGTCATTTTTACGTTATGTACAAGACTGTCAAGCTCTGATTCCGAGAGGATCGTACTTGCTGTGAGACCGTCACGCTGTGCGCGGGATTGCGCGTAGAGAGCGGCCCCGTAAGCGCCCATGATTCCGGCGATCGACGGTCTTATTACTTCATGTCCCACTTCGCGTTCGAATGCGCGAAGCACTGCGTCATTGAGGAAGGTGCCTCCCTGAACGACAATATGCTCTCCGAGTTCTTCGGGAGAAGCTATTCTTATTACTTTGTAGAGTGCGTTTTTGACAACGCTCACTGAAAGTCCTGCCGAGATATTTCCGATGGATGCTCCGTCTTTCTGTGCCTGCTTAACAGAGGAATTCATGAACACTGTGCAGCGTGAGCCGAGATCGACTGGATTGTCTGCGCTGAGTCCGAGCTTTGAAAATTCTTCGATACTGTATCCGAGAGCGCCCGCAAAGGTTTGCAGGAACGATCCGCAGCCGGACGAGCATGCTTCGTTGAGAAATATGTTGTCGATGGCGCCGTTTCGTATCTTAAAGCATTTTATATCCTGGCCGCCTATATCGATTATAAAGCTTACATCGGGCTGAAAGCGGTGCGCGGCTGTGAAGTGTGCAACAGTTTCGACGATTCCGTAATCAAGTCTGAAAGCGCTTTTTATCATATCCTCGCCGTAGCCGGTAACGGCGCTGGCACGGATTTTTGCATTTTTAAAGCTTCGGATAAAGTTCAGAATAAAATTCCGCACAAACGGAACCGGATTACCGCCGTTAGGCAGATATTCTGAACACAGAATATTTCCGTCACTGTCTGTCGCGACGGCTTTTACCGTCGTCGAGCCGGCGTCAATACCTATATATGCGTCTCCCGTATAACCCGTGTCGCCTGTTATATCTACACTGGATCGGGCATGTCTTTCCTTGAATTTCTCGTAGTCTTCGGGAGAGTCGAAAAGCGGTAAACAACTGCGGTAGCCTCCGAGCGGAACAAAGCTTTCCATAAGGGATATCGCATCGTCAAGTTTTATTCCGGAATCTGCGAGCAGGGCGGCTCCTATGGCAACGTAATAAAGCGAATGTTCGGGAAGAGTTCCTTTTACCCCGATAGTTTTATCAAACGCCGCCCGAAGCTGATCCATAAATGTGAGGGGGCCTCCGAGATATACGACGTTTCCGCATATCTCACGCCCTTGAGCGAGTCCGGCAACCGTCTGATTGACAACTGCACCGAGAATACTTGCGCAGCTATCGGGCTTTTGCGCGCCCTG
>CALGZV010000345.1 GCA_937934385.1 uncultured Clostridia bacterium
GTATGACCGCACAAAATCGCATATCGGCGTTTCCGTCACATTACGGTCTGCTTTCATCAGTCACCGTCCACGCTTTTTGCGACCGCCACTGCGATCGCACATTCCATTCTCTTTCTGAACAGCTTACATCCGTATTCATAAACGCCCTTTACCGAGCCTGTCGAATGATATGCGTTTGCGGCGCATCCGCCTGAACAGTAAAGTCTTGCCCAACAGTCGCGGCACTGCTCGCGCGCATATACATTACAGTCGGCAAATTCTTTCTGCACAGCGGTATTCGATACTCCGTCGAATATATTTCCAAGCTTGAATTTTTCATCTCCCACAAACTGATGGCAGGGATAAAGGTCGCCCCACGGCGTCACCGCCATATATTCCGTTCCCGATCCGCAGCCCGATATGCGCTTGTAGATACACGGTCCTCCGCTGAGATCTATCATATAGTGATAGAACGTGAACGGTCTGCCCTCCTTCTCGCGCTCCAGCATAAGCTCAGCGAGCTTTTCGTACTGCTCAAGCACGATCGGCAGATCCTCCTCTGTCAGCTCTGACGGATCGCCTTTTTTTGTGACAACAGGTTCCATGCTAAGCTCGGTAAATCCGAGATCGAGCATCTGCTTTATATCCTCTAAAAAGTCGGGATTGGCGTGCGTGAACGTCCCGCGCATGTAATAGTTCTTTCCGCCGCGCGCCTGCACGAGCTTCTGGAACTTCGGAACGATCTTCTCCCAGCTTCCGTTTCCTGCGTAATCGACGCGGCAGCGGTCGTGTACCTCTTTTCGTCCGTCAAGGCTGAGAACGACATTGCTCATCTCACGGTTTGCAAATTCGATAACATCGTCGTCGATAAGAACGCCGTTCGTAGTCAGAGTAAAGCGGAAATTCTTTCCGTGTTCTTTTTCGATACTGCGCGCGTACTGCACAAGTCTTTTTACAACGTCGAAGTTCATAAGCGGCTCACCGCCGAAGAAATCGACCTCAAGATTGCGTCTGCTTCCCGAATTTTCGATAAGAAAATCAAGCGCGCGCTTTCCTGTCTCAAAGCTCATCAGCGCACGGTCGCCGCTGTATTTTCCCTGACTTGCGAAGCAGTAGGCGCAGCTGAGATTGCAAGTATGCGCAATATGAAGGCAGAGCGCCTTGACAACCCCGGCGGTCTTTTTCTTCAGTGCGCCTGCCATAGGCTTAAAAGTATCA
>CALGZV010000346.1 GCA_937934385.1 uncultured Clostridia bacterium
ATAGCATTGATGAAACCGCCCTCCATGACGATAATCCGGTCCGCGTCCGAGACGGAGGAGGTGCGCTGTGCAATGATGATCTTCGTCGTTTCGGGGATAAAGCGGCGCATGCCCGCGCGGATAAGCGCGTCTGTCTTTGTATCGACCGCGCTCGTCGAGTCGTCGAGAATGAGTATCTTCGGCTTCTTTATGAGTGCGCGCGCGATACAGAGTCTCTGCTTCTGACCGCCGGAAACGTTAGCTCCGCCCTGCTCTATCCATGTATCATAGCCGTCGGGGAAGCTGCGCACAAATTCGTCAGCCTGCGCAAGGCGGCACGCCTCCTGCAGTTCTTCGTCGGTCGCGTTTTCGTTGCCCCAACGGAGATTTTCTTTTATCGTACCCGCAAAAAGCATGTTCTTCTGAAGAACCATTGCAACCGCGCCGCGAAGCGTCTCGATATCGTACTTCCGCACGTCGGTTCCGCCGACGCGGACGCTTCCGACGCTTACGTCGTAAAGCCGCGGAATAAGCTGAACGAGCGACGATTTACTCGATCCCGTTCCGCCGAGTATTCCGACAGTCATTCCCGAACGTATATGCAGGTCGATATCCGAAAGAGCGTATTTCTCCGCGTCCTCTGAATACTTGAAGCTTACGCCGTCGAAATCGACCGATCCGTCGGCAACCTCTGTAACGGCATCCTCCGGGCTTACTATCGTCGGAACTTCGTCGAGTACCTCGCTTATACGCTTCATCGACTCGCCGGACATTGTAAGCATGACGTATATCATCGAGAGCATCATAAGCTGTATGAGTATCTGCATGCCGTAGTTGAGCATTGCCGATATCTCGCCGACGTTTATATATGTACCGTTATATCTGAGTATGAGACGCGAGCCCACAAGCAGAACAAACACCATATTGAAGTACACGCACACCTGCATTATCGGTCCGTTGAGCGCGACTATGCGCTCTGCGCGCGTAAAATCTTTTCTGATATTTTCCGCAGCATTGCCGAACTTTTCTTTTTCATAGTCCTCGCGCGAAAAGCCCTTGACTACGCGCATTCCGCGGACGTTCTCCTCGATAGACTCGTTCAGACGGTCATATTTCTTAAATACTCTGCGGAACGCAGGCATAGCCTTTTTACCGATAAGGAAAAGTGCGGTCGCAAGAACCGGAATAATAATGACAAAGGAGGTCGCAAGCGCTCCGCCCATGATATATGCCATTATGATAGAGAAGATCAGCATAAGGGGCGCACGGACGGCTATTCTTATCAGCATCATAAACGACATCTGAACATTTGTCACGTCGGTCGTCATACGGGTAACAAGCGATGACGTCGAAAATTTATCTATATTGCGGAAAGCAAACGTCTGTATGCGCGAAAAAACATCGTGCCGCACGTTTTTCGCAAAGCCTGCGGAAGCTTTTGCGCAGGTAAATCCCGCAATTCCGCCGCATGAAAGCGACAGCAGCGCCATGACGATAAGCAAAACTCCGCGCTGCGCTATATGCGACATATCCGCGCCTGCCTGTATATCATTGAGCAGGTCCGCTGTTATAAACGGTATAAAAGTCTCGATGACAGCCTCTCCGACAATAAAAAGCAGCGTCAGAAGCGTTGGTCTTTTATACTCTCTTACACATTTGAACAATCGAATCATTTTTGTTTTGTATCATTCCTTTCCCGTTGCGTCAGATCCGGTGCGTCTCGCGCTCCGCTGTCCCGTAAGCCGTGAGATAATTTACGAATTGCTTCGTACCGGGCAGAAGCAGACGCATTCGCAGCCGTTCCCTCTGATGTTTTTTAATGTGAAACAGCGCGAAAATTAAAACAGGACAGAGATCATATCCGGTTATCTCACGCTAATTTCCGCTTAAAAATGATATTACAAACTCATTTTTGCAGACACAGCGGATTTCACAACTGTCTGTACCGCCGCAGTGCGGCAGAACAGAGATTTTTTGCAGCTGCAGAGTGGAACAGCCGCATCTTTTACCGGCGTTTTTGAGGCGTCGATTTTTTTATTTTATCATATTATAAAATAAATGTAAATAAGTTTTGCAATTAAGAATTGTAAACTATTTATTGAATTTTATTTTGTCTTTCAAAATATACGCGCCCTATTCTGCTAATAATAATCTGGAGAACTTTTTTACAGCGAATGCCGGAACAACAAAAATCAGGAAATTATAAAAAAAGAAAGGTCAAAAAAAGTCAAAAAAGTTTGATTTTCATAGCAAATCATATGGTAATCCGTTTAAATCGTCTCAAATCGAATTTAGGAGTTATACTTTGACTTTGTTTGACTTTGACTTTAACTGACTTTCGGTGTATACTATAGGCATAAAGAAAAAGACCGGTTGGATCACAGCAGCGGCAAAAAAGAACACTGCTGTAAAAACCGTCAATACCTGATGCAAGGGCGGAAGGAGATGATAGAAATGCGAATATCCGATACGATCGCGCTGCTGATCGAGCAGATGCTAAACGACGGCGGAGGCACCGCGGAGCTGAAGCGAAACGATCTTGCCGAAAAACTCGGCTGCGTTCCCTCTCAGATAAACTACGTCATAACCTCGCGCTTCACCCCGGATCGGGGATACATCATCGAAAGCAGACGCGGAGGAGGCGGATACGTCAGGATAATAAAAAAACAGATGGGCAGAAATGAATATCTGATGCATCTGTTTCACGCGGTCGGAACAGAGATAGACAAACGGGCGGCGGAGGCTTTCACCGCAGACATGAAAGCGCGGGGGCTTATCACTCCGAGAGAGGAAAAAATGATAGATACCGCGTCGGGTTATGTCGGAAAAGATTCCGAGCGTTCAGACATGCTCCGACAAATTATTCTCACCGTAATGGAGTAAAATATATTACTGACTCCACCGGAAAATCAGACAAAAAAGAAAGGTAAGGTAAAGGATTATGCTATGTCAGAAATGCAAAAAAAATGAAGCTACGGTATATTATAAACAGAACATAAACGGCAAGGTCACAGAATACAATCTCTGTCCCGACTGCGCCGCAGAGATGCGTAAAAATTACGACAAGGAGACACAGCCGCTTTTCGGAGACATGAATCTCCTCGGCTCGCTCTTCGGACTGCGTCCCGCCGAGCGGCTCGCTCCGGCAAAGACATGTCCGCTCTGCGGAGCGACCTTCCGCGATTTCGCAAAAAGCGGAAAAGCAGGCTGTGCGGAATGCTATAAGACCTTCCGCAGCGAGCTTGCCGACACGGTGATCGGTCTGCACGGCAGACGCGAACACATCGGCAGAACTCCGAAAAAGCTCATCGGTCACATGAGCCGCGAAAAAAAGATAGAAAAACTGAAAGATCAGCTCAGTATCGCGGTCGGCAAGCAGGAATTTGAAACAGCCGCAAAGCTCCGCGACGAGATAAACGCCCTTGAAAACGAAGCCGGAACAAACGGCCGCACAAAGGCATAAAGGAGGCAGAAATCATGTATTGGTATTCCGAAAAAGGTAAAGAAGCCGATGTTGTCGTAAGCTCACGCGTGCGTTTTGCGCGCAATATAGCAGATAAACCTTTCACATCAAGACTCACAGATGACGGCGCACGCGATATAATCACGCAGGTATGCTCGGCAGTCAAGGACGAATCCGGCTGGAGCTACACTGATTTCGGCACTCTCTCAGACGAACAGGCGCAGGCTTTTGTGGAACGCCACGACGTAAGCCCCGAATTCGCCGATGCAAAACTTCCGCACGGCTACCTCAAACAGGAGGATACCGGAGTCGGTATCATGATCTGCGAAGAGGATCATATCCGCCTGCAATGCGTGCGTGCCGGACTTGCGCTCAGAGAGGCGTTCGACGCGGCATGTGCAGCCGACGATCTGCTCTGCGACAAACTCGACATAGCTTTCGATGAAAAGCTCGGATTTCTCACCCACTGTCCGACAAATCTCGGCACGGAAATGAGAGCTTCGGTAATGGTATTCCTCCCCGCCCTGTCGATGAACCGCCGCATAGGAGCGCTTTCGGCATCGCTCGGCAAGCTCGGACTCACCATCCGCGGCATGTGGGGAGAAGGCTCTGAGGCAGACGGCTACATGTATCAGATCTCCAATCAGACCACTCTCGGAATCAGCGAAGAGGATACGGTAAAAAAACTCGAGGAGGTCACTGCCCAGATAATGGAGCTTGAACGCAGTGCGCGGAACACCATGAAATCGGACAATCCCGACAGAATGACCGACCTTGCGTACAGATCGCTCGGAACTCTCCGCAGCGCATATCTTATGTCGTCAAAGGAATTCCTCAGCCTGTTTGCTTATGTACGGCTCGGCCTTGCTCTCGGCGTACTGCCCGAAAATGAGCTTTCATACGAAAAGCTGGGCGAAATAATGGTACACGTAATGCCGGCTACGCTGTCGCTGTCCTCAGGAAAGCATCTCAGCGAAACCGAGCGCGACAGGCGCAGAGCCGAATATCTGCGCGAATGTCTTTCGAAATAACACCAAGGCGCCGTCTGCAAAAGAGTTTTTTTGCTGCAGCGATGCTGCGGTTTACGCTTTTGCAGACGGCGGATACGGATATGATCTTTCAGACACTCTATAAAAGCATTTAAATCGGAGCAACGCTCTGCTTTGCCCGCAAAGAGCGGAGCCTGCGACAGATTGCAACCGGCACAGGGAGCGTTAGCTCCTTGG
>CALGZV010000347.1 GCA_937934385.1 uncultured Clostridia bacterium
AAGGATCGTCATTCATAAGCGCCGCATCTGCCGGATTTGTTATGTAACCGAGTTCGATAAGTGCCGCAGGCATAGTTGTCTTTCTCAGAACGTATAATCCCGGGCGTGCGGAGGTTCCCCTGTTGCGCAGTCCGGTTATGAGAGAGAGCTGGCTCAGAATATCCTCGGACAGTGTGTATGCCGTTGACGGAGATTTATATACGTATCCTTCAATTCCGCTTGCCGAGGTTATATCAGACGCATTTGCATGCAGACTTATAAAAATGTCTGCGGGCCATGAATTGGCTGCGTTTACTCTTGCGGCGAGACTTTCAGCGGTAGATGTTCCGAGTACCTCGTCGGGGGAATTGCGCGACAGCCTTGCTTCAAAATTCGGATCGGCGTTAAGCAGCGCTGCGAGCTGAACGCCGATCTCATATACGAGATCCTGTTCCCTGAGTCCGTTACCTTCGGCTCCTGCGTTCGGATTCTGCGGATTATGTCCCTGATCAATGAAAACTTTTATCATTAAATGCAACCGTTCCTTTCGCTGTAATGCCGCACTTTCCGCGGCATAATTTATATGTACCTTCTGCGGCGTAATAAAAAGTCGCTTTTGTTTTAATATTATGCCTTACTTATTTGTTTTGTTACTGTAAAAATACATTTTTTACCTTAAGACAACTGCAAAGCAGATTCCATCCGATTCCTGTCTTGACAGTATGAAAAAAAAGTGTTATTATGTAAATAAGACAAATTATTGTAAATAAATTGTATATTTGGTTACTGTATGTGGTAACTATATTGATATATGGGTGTAAAACACTGGAAGAATGAAGACAACACCTGCCGGAAACTTTTTCAGAAAAGGAAGGACATATACACCGATGAAATTACTTACTGTAACTGTGCCGTGCTATAACTCGGCTGCATATATGCGGAAATGTATCGACAGCCTGCTTGCGGGCGGAGAGAGAATGGAAATTATTGTGATTGATGACGGTTCAAAGGACGATACCGGGGCAATAGCAGATGAATACGCGGAAAAATATCCCGATATCGTCCGAGCGGTGCATCAGCCTAACGGTGGGCACGGAGAGGGAATCAATCAGGGAGTTGCACATGCGACCGGACGCTATTTTAAGGTCGTAGATTCTGACGACTGGGTGGACAGGGACGCTCTTTTGGCTGTTCTCGGGAGACTTGAGTCCGCCGAAGCCGAAGGCGGCATAGATATGCTTGTCACTAATTACGTGTATGAGTATGAGGACGGACGTAAAAGCGACTGCATCAGATACGGAAATGTATTTCCCGAGGAGGGAAAGATCGTTTCGTGGGACCGTACCCGCCGGTTCAGACTCAAGCAGTATATTACTCTCCATTCGGTGATATACCGAACAGAAATACTTCAGGAAATGAACTATAGGCTTCCGGGGCATATTTCATATGAGGACAACCTGTATATTTATGCGCCGCTGCCGCGTGTTAAACGTCTTTGCTATCTCAACGCCGATCTTTACAGATATCTGATCGGGCGTGACGGACAGTCGGTTTCCGAAAAAAATATGATAAGAAAATCGTCGGATCAGCGTTTGGTTACCGAGAGGGTATTCGGACTTTACGATCTTGAAGCAATAAAAAAGAAATCGCCTGAGCTTTACCGTGTTATGTGGCATGAACTGTGGCTTATGATGTCTATAGGAAGTCTTTTTACAAGACTCGGCAACAGTGATGAATGTGACAGAGAGATGTTTGCAATGTGGGATAGATGCCGCGAAAAGAATCCGCGTGAAGTAAATCGTCTGCGCCGCCGCGGAATGCTTGCGTTTATATGCATTCCTGGACGTTTGGGACGCGTTCTTGCAATATTCTTTTACCGTGTGGCTCACGGTGTTGTAAACTTTAACTGAATGGTCTGATAAAAAACGGAATTATATAATTAATAAAGTGCACAGATTATG
>CALGZV010000348.1 GCA_937934385.1 uncultured Clostridia bacterium
CGTTACAACGACTTCATACGCTTTTTCAGGTGTAAGGTAGTTAAATTCCTTTAACATCTCCTCTGTAGTCCGGAAATACAGTCCTGTCTTTCTTCCGAAATCCTTGAACTTCATTCCGGCAAGGAGTATCTGTCTGTATATCTCATCCTCCTCGTCCATGAAATGCGCGTCGCCTGTTGCAACTACCGGCTTACCGGATTTTTCTCCGAGTTCGATGATCTTTCTGTTTATCTCGCGAAGCCCTTCCTCATCTGCGACGCTTCCGTTATCAAGCAGATATCCGTTATTACAAAGCGGCATTATCTCCAGATAATCGAAGAAATCACATATTTCGAGAAGCTCGGACTGTGTCTTACCGTCAAGGATCGCTTTATACAACAGCCCGTCGGAACATGCAGAACCTATGACCAAGCCCTCTCTGTATTGTTCCAGCACAGTTTTGGGAATACGCGGATGTTTCGAATAATAGTTAAGATATCCCATTGAAACAAGCTTATACAGATTTTTGAGTCCTGCCTGATCTTTGACAAGTATCGTCATGTGATTTGAACGCAGCTTTTTAGGATCGACATTGTCGCTCATGACGCTTTCCATACTGCGTATATCGAGAACACCCTCGCTCCGCAGCTTATCCGTCATCTTAAAGAATATGGCGGCAAGCATTTCGGCATCATCCGACGCCCGGTGATGGTTGAACTCACCAAGCCCGAAATAATCGGCAAGCGTATCAAGCTTATGCTTTTTCAGATCACTGTTGACATATCTCGACATTGCAACGGTATCGAGAAATGAATTCTCAAATTCGATACCGTTTTGTTCACATACTCTCCGTATAAAAGATGTATCGAAGCCGGCGTTATGTGCGATAAGCATATTTCCGTCCGCAAATTCAAGAAAAGCTTTTACCGCTTCCGCCTCTGAAGGCGCTCCGGCGACCATTTCATCGGTAATTCCTGTCAGCTCGGTTATTTTTTCGGGAATATGTTCTCCCGGATCGACAAAGGTATTAAATACCTCAAGTGTTTTTCCGTCCTTTACCCTTACAGCACCGATCTCGGTTATGTGATTATTAGCCGCAGAAAGTCCTGTAGTCTCAATATCGAACACCGTAAAAGTATCGGTAAATTTTATTCCGTTATCTTTTCCGTAAAATGCCCTCGCAGTATCGTCAACAAAATACGCCTCGATTCCGTAGATGACCTTCATTCCGAGATCGTCCGCCGCGCTCATGGCGATCGGAAATCCCTGCACATTACCATGATCGGTTATCGCAACCGCATTATGTCCCCACGAATGAGCCATTTTTACGACGTCCGCCGGAGACATTATAGCATCCATCTGAGACAGATGCGTATGAAGATGCAGTTCCACTCTTTTTTCCGGTGCATTATCGCTGCGGCGCACGCGTTTTATCTTCATTATATCCGTAGGATGAAGCGTAAGTTCACCGTCATAATTATCTATCTTTACAGATCCCCGCACCGCCGCACATATGAATTTAGGCATTGCACCGGGTTTCTCCGGCTTTTTAGGTATTGCCTTCAGAATCGGTCCTGCTTTTTCCGCAGAAAGTATCATCTTAACATTTATAGACGAATGATTATCACTCAGCGCGCAGGTAAGCGTTATCTTAGTCTTATCGCGTGATTCGCGCGACTCTGCCCAAAACAGTTCTCCGACAGCAACGACATTTCTTCTTGTGTCCGTGATACATTCTATAGGAGTTGGATTGACGGCAAATGTATCTCCCATTATAACCGACGGATCGGAAATATCAAATGTCATATTTCCGATTTTAAATAAATCGTCGGTAAAGTACGTTATCTTACTGTCCGGATCGGTGTTCTCGCTATCCGCCGCAGCTCCTTCTACAGACGAGTATTTCGGAAGCAATGAGCGCGCGTCTTCCGGCTCTGCAGCTGTGTTTTTTTGTGAGGCAGCAGCCGCCGCGGCCGCCGACTCCGTATACATATTCTTAAGGGCTTCATTCTGACGGCTGCTGTAACGAGCGTATTCCTCGTCATAATTATCATCACGCAATATTTCAGTACTTACCGTAAGTCCGAATTCATTCTGAATGATATTGCTTATGACTCCAGGTGTTCTTGCATCGTACAGAAGATTTATTCCTCCGTCGCTGAAGCCTATCCTAACCGTAAGATGCCCATTACTCAGTTCATATGTATATTTATCAAAAAAGCCGCGC
>CALGZV010000349.1 GCA_937934385.1 uncultured Clostridia bacterium
CTTTACCGCTTTCAAAAACTATATAATCATGCTTTCCAACTGGATGTATGCGGCGCTTTCGCAGCCGATCAAGATGGACAGCTTCGATATACTCGGAACAGAGAACGAAAAAGCTCAGGATGTTGCTACATTCAATCAGGCGGCATGGTTTGAGGTAAAGGCGTTCTTCATGAGCTTCTTCATGGACTATACGACCATCGGCTTTAAGGCTGAGGGCGAAAATGAACAGTATGACGATTATATAACGATGTGGGCGACCAGCGACCGTGAGACAATGCTTATTACACGGCGTATCATTGACTCATCGTTTACTCCTCAGTATAATATCGGACTTACGATTAAGGTTATCACGGCAGGACTTGATCAGGCGATCCTTGCGGGTATAGGACCTGATATTGCCGATATGACGACGACCGATTCTATAACGTGGGGACTTCGTACGGCAGTTGAGCCTCTGAATCAGTTCGAAGGCTTTGAGGAAGCGACAAAGGTTATCGCTCCGGCGGCGCTCAAGACCTGTACGCTGTACGGAACGACATACGCTATGCCGAAGACGATGGACTTCCCGATGATGTTCTACCGCACTGACATACTTGCAGAACTCGGTCTTGAGATTCCGGAAACATGGAATGAGCTGTATGACATGATGAACGTGCTTCAGAACAAGAAGCTTGAGATCGGAATGCCGATAGGACTTAACGGACTTCAGATTTTCCTCTTCCAGCAGGGTATAGACCTTTATGCGGACGACGGATGGAGGATCAACCTTGATTCGCATGAAGCACTCTCTGCTTTCGAAACATATACCGGATTCTTCAGAAAATATTCAAGCCCTGTTTCATGGGATACTTCGCGTTTCAGAACAGGTGAGCTTGCAATAATGATTTCGAGCAACGAAACAACGAACAGCAGCATAACCTTCTATAACGAGCTTATGAACTATGTCGAGCTTCGCGGACTCTGGGAGATGGCTCCGATGCTCGCAACAGTTATAGAAAATGACGACGGAACACAGACACTCAACTATTCAACGACAGTAACAGTATCCGGAATGGTAATACCCCGCGGTTCGAATAACCCCGAGTCAAGCTGGAAATATATAAGCTGGTATGTTTCGACCGATACGCAGGAGAAAATGCGTAACGAGACGATCGCGGTCAACCCGCTCCCGACGACAAAGTTCAACTCGGCAAATACCGAGGTATATCTGAGCCAGCCGTGGACGGAGAGCGAGTATAAGGCGGTATCAAAGCAGATGAAGATGCTTGCAGGTATCACCGAGTATCCCGGACACTATATTGTTCCGACTTACGTAAAGAATGCGTTCCTTGATGTATATAATAACGGAAAAGACGCGTCGAACGCGATGCTCGACCGTATCTACGATATCAACCGCGAAATCTCGCGTAAGCGCGAGGAGTTCGGCATGGATGCGTATAACGTGTCATATTCCGGAGTCGATTATACGAAGCCTGCAGAAAAGTAGCTTTGATACGGTATGTATAAAGACGGTATCCGCCCGACGGAAATGCGGGCGGTACTCCGGAATGTTCCCGGAATCCAATGATTTTCTCTTTGGCAGAAGACATCGCCGGGTCTGCGCTGTGGGCACAGGCTCAGGGAGGATTGCAAGAGAAAGCAAACATAAGACAGATTTGAGAGGTTTTTTCGATGACAGAACAAGTTGCTGTTAAAAATCAGCCGCCTGTTAAGGAAGAAAAAAGAGAAAAAACGAAAAAGGATATGTCAAAGTTCGAATGGCTGTGGCATGAGATGAAACGTCAGAAGGTCGGATACTATATGGTAATCCCCTTTCTTATCATGTTTCTCTGCTTTACGGTAGTACCGGTCCTTCTTTCGATATTTCTCAGCTTCACATCCTTTAACATGCTGCAGCTGCCGAAATTCGTTTTTATGGATAACTATATCCGCATGTTCCTTGACGACGACCTGTTTATAACAGCTCTGAAGAACACGCTGATCTTCGCAGTCGCTACGGGACCTACCTCGTACATACTTTCATTTCTTGTTGCATGGTTCATAAACGAGCTGTCCCCGAGAGTGAGAGCGCTTGTAACGATAGTATTCTACGCGCCGTCGATTTCAGGTCAGATATATCTCGTATGGCAGATCATCTTCAAGAATGATAACTACGGATATGTAAACGGATGGTTGATGAAGATGGGCTTTATCAGTACGCCGATAGCCTTTTTCGAGAATCCGGATTATATTTTCCCGCTTATTGTAATGATAGCGCTTTGGTCCAGTCTCGGAACCTCGTTCCTTGCATTTATTGCCGGACTTCAGGGTGTTGACAGACACCTGTTTGAGGCGGGGGCGGTCGACGGCATCAAGAATCGTTGGCAGGAGCTTTGGTATATCACGCTTCCGAGCATGAAGAGCATGCTGATGTTCGGTGCTGTTCAGGCGATCACATCGTCTTTCGGATTCGGAGCGATAATAGATGCTCTTTGCGGAAATCCGTCTACCGACTACTGTGCATGGACGCTTACGCACCATCTTAACGAATATATGGGAAAACGATTTGAATTCGGATATGCGTCGGCGATATCGCTTGTGCTGTTCTTTATAATGATCGGTTCAAATATGGCGGTACAGAAATTCCTTTCGAAGGTAGGAGAATAGTATGAAAAAACTGAGAACAAGAAGGCATGCCGTTGTCCTCAACCGCTCAGCCGGCGGTGATACGGGTATAACGGTACTGCTTGTAATACTCGGCATATTCATGTTTCTTCCGATGTGGTATCAGATAATCACATCGCTCAAGCCGCTCGGAGAGATGAGCATGACGCCGCCGAGATTCTATGTAATGAAGCCCACGCTAAAAAACTACATAGACCTTTTTACAAATATCAACGCAACGTGGGTTCCGATATCGCGTTACATATTTAATACCGCGTTTATATCGGTCGGAGCTACTGTCGGATGTCTGATACTCGGATCGATGAGTGCGTATTCGCTCTCAAAGATACGTTTCCCCGGCTCGAAGATCATAATGAATATTATTGTGTATTCACTGATGATATCTTCAACGGTAACCGCGCTGACGAACTTTATCGTTTATGTTGCACTTGGATGGCTTAATACCTATACGATATCCATCGTGCCGGTATGGGCGTCTACGCTCGGACTTTACCTTATGAAGCAGTTCATCGACGGAAACGTTTCGGATGAAATGATCGAGGCTGCGCGTATAGACGGAGCAAACGAGCTTTACATTTACGGACGCATAGTAATGCCGCTTGTTAAGCCGGCATGGCTGACGCTTATGATTACCACGTTCCAGAACGTATGGAATTCCGGAGCGTCGGGATTTGTATGGAGCGAGCAGCTTAAAACGTTTAACAGCGCAATTGCGGCGATCACAACTGTTTCGCAGGGCGCAAGCTCCGCAGCAACGGTTCTGATGATGGCTGTTCCGGTTATTATGTTTATAGTATCGCAGGCCCAGATCGTTGAAACGATGGGATCCTCCGGTATGAAAGACTGACGGAAAGGAAGGTATAACAGTGAAAAACAAAAAGCTATTAAGAATATCCTTCCTGCTTCTGGCGATGCTTATGTTTGTCTCTGCAGTATTGCCGGTCTACGGTGCTGCGTCCTATCAGACATATACTTATGCGATAGACGGATTTGCGGCGAGATCGCCTGATGCATATACGCCATATAAGACGTATCATGCAAAGGACATGGGACTTAACGCTTCCGATTTCGGAACTTTGAACGATATCGTTGTCGACAGTGATAACAATGTATATCTTGCAGATTCGGGAAATAACTGTATATGGGTATTTTCCGAATATATGCAGTATAAATTCAGGATTCAGTCCTTTATAAATGAGGAAGGTATCCGCGATTCGCTTCTGAATCCGGAGGGGGTGTTCGTAACCTCAGATAAAATATACGTTGCGGATACGAATAATGCGCGTATTGCTGTCTTTGACCGGGACGGAAGTTTCCTCTATCAGCTCCGTGAGCCGAAATCCTCTGTATTTCCGGCAAACTCGGTATACAGACCTATAGCGCTTGCAGTTGATAATTCAGGACGTATATATGTTGTATCATCGACAACATATATGGGAGTTATCATTCTTGACGCCGACGGCGTATTCCAGAATTTTATCGGAGCTCAGACCGTATCGGCAGGCGCGGCTCAGCTTTTCATTAACCAGTTCCTGTCGGGAAGCCGCAGAGCTTCGGCAAAGAAAAGCGTTCCGACAGAGTATAATAACATAACTATAGACAGCGACGGTTTTGTATATGTTACATCTTCGTCTATCCAGGAAGAGCAGCAGAAAGCCGCTGTATTCAGCAAGACGTCAACGTATTCTCCTGTCAAAAAGCTTAATTCTTCCGGAAATGACGTAATGGCGCGGAACGGCTTCTTCGGTCCCGGCGGCGAGGTAATTTCCGACGGATATGACTGGGGAACCGAAGGACTCGGAGCTTCGAAGATAGTCGATGCTGCCGTAGGCCCTGAGGGAACATGGTCCATTATCGACGAAAAGCGCTCAAGAGTGTATACCTACGACGATGAAGGCAACCTTCTGTTCGCTTTCGGAGACAAGGGACAGCAGCTCGGAAACCTTTCGACCGTTTCAGGAATCGCATATCAGGATTCCAAGATGCTTCTGCTCGATAAGAGCGACGCGGGTATAACCGTGTTCAACCGTACCGAGTACGGCGATGTGCTTATCTCGGCGCTGAAGCATAATAACGATCGTGAATATGACCTTGCGGTCAGTGACTGGGAGACTATCCTCCAGTACAACAATAACTTCGATACGGCATACGTCGGAATCGGACGCAGCTATTTCCGTAACGCCGAATGGGAAAAGGCAATGGAGTATTATCAGACGGCTTACGATACCACGAACTATTCCAACAGCTTCAAGATGTGGCGTCAGGAATGGGTATCTAAGTACGTTCTCATAATTCCTGTTGTTGTTATAGCTTTCTGTGTTGCGATCGTTCAGTATTTCAAATGGGCGAAGAAGATCAATAAGGCTGCAACATTGAAAACGGGAAAGAGAAGCTTCAAAGAAGAATTCCTCTATTCAGCTCACCTTATATTCCATCCGTTTGACGGCTTCTGGGATCTTAAGCATGAACACCGCGGCTCGGTAAGAGTTGCCGTAACGTTTATGGCGCTTACGGTAGCGGCGTTTGCATATCAGGCTGTCGGCGGCTCGTATCTGTTCGGCGGCGGAGGCACAAATATCATAATGCAGCTTCTCAGCGTTATGATTCCGATCATTCTGTTTATCACGGCGAACTGGTGTCTTACCACGCTGTTTGAGGGCGAGGGAAGCTTTAAAGATATCTTTATTGCGACCGGATACTCTCTGGCACCCCTTCCGTTCTTTATCGTTTTGTCAACGCTTCTGACTCATATTATGACGCTTGAGGAGTCGGGAATCATCTCGATGCTCTCGACGCTGGGCTTTGTATGGGTAGGACTGCTTCTGTTCTTCGGAGTAATGATAACACATGACTACGGACTCGGAAAGAATATTCTTACTATTATAGGAACGATAGTCGGAATGGCATTCATCATGTTTATGGCGATCCTGTTCTCGACGCTTATCGGAAAGATCGTCGGCTTTGTTTCGAATATTGTAACAGAGCTTTCATTCCGTGCGTAGAGTACCGAAAAAGCGATTAAGGAGAGAAAGATATAATGAAAAAAAGAAGATTTATAAGTCTTGCTCTGGCTCTGCTGACGGTACTCGGAACAGTTTCTGTAGCGGCGGTAACAACCTCCGCTGCCGAAGGCGATGAGGAAAGAATCGACTATTTTGAGCATGAGTTCAAGACTCAGGAGGAAAAGCTCGCAACGATGGAGCTTATGCTCTCACTGTACGGCTATGAGCTTTACTTCGAGAGAACTACCGGTGAGGTTGCATACCGCAATACCGAGACCGGTGCTATAACCTTTACAAACCCCTACGATGTATCAAAGAGCGGAGGCGGCGGCTCGGCAGACACAAAGAGCATGCTGCTCTCGCAGATACTTCTTACCTATACAGATAACGGTAAGACGGTAAAAATGTACAGCTATACCGAAGCGTCGCTCCGCGATCAGATCAACGTCAAGTACGTTAAGAACGGTATCCGTGTTGAGTACGCAATGGGACGTGTTGAGACAAGACGTCTGCTTCCGAGAGTTATTGAGAAATCAAAATTCGAAGAGCTGATCATGGCTAATATCTCAAGTGCCGAGCATCATAAGTATGTCGGCGACTTCTATACGCTCGAGGATCCCTCCGGCAAATCACAGCAGGAGATCGACGAGATGAACGCGCGTGTTCCGATCACCAAGGAGATGGCGGTATATGTCCTCCAGTCGGATACGACCGAGCGTGAGATGAACGTTCTTGAAAGCTATATCAAGCTTTATTGTCCTGACTTCACATACGAACTGCTCGCTGAGATCCATAATGAGGTACAGTATGTCGGAACTGATAACGATCCGCCTCTGTTCCGTCTGTCTCTTGAGTATTATCTTGATGAATACGGACTTCAGGTAAGACTTCCCGCGAACGGTATCGACTTCGATGAATCCACATATCAGTTCCAGACCGTTAACATTCTCCCCTACTTCGGTGCGGGCAGCAATGAATACAACGGCTAC
>CALGZV010000350.1 GCA_937934385.1 uncultured Clostridia bacterium
AAGTCGGTCGTTAGGCTTGAATTCTCCGACCGCTATGCGCGCGCATAACTGTTCGCATATCTGCGGACAAATAGGTCTGTTTTTATCAAGTTCCCACTTCATTTAATCACCCCTGTTTGTGATTGTATTACTGTACTAATACAATAATACAAATTTTTTTATGCTTTGTCAAGAGATTTTTAAAAAAAATTATTACATAATTAATATTTGAATATTTGATTCAATATCTAACTTTAGTTAATAATTTAAAATAACCGGACTTTTACAAAAGTCCGGTTATTATCTTTAGCTTTATATTTTAAATTATAGTTATTTTGTTTCGTCTGCGCGAAAGCGCTCAAATAATTCTCCGAAAACTTCGAGTATTTTAAATTTCAAAACATATTTAGGCTCGTCCGTATCTGTAAGTATTTTTACCTGGCCGGGTGTAAAACCTGCATCTATAAATTCTTCTGCGGGTTCAGCCGCAGCGTTTGTACACATTGCGGGAAACAGTACGCACCACCAGTTTTTTCCGCTTCCGCTTCCTATAACGACTCGCATGGATGTGTATTCTCCGGCGGGAAGATGCGCGCCCTCATATTCGCGTGTCGGATAGTATTCTGTTCCGAGTGTAATATTTACGCTGTTTTCGCATCCGAGACTGCGAAGTGTTTTTTCTGCTTCGGCTTTGACATTGTCCTGCTCTGACTTAGCTATACGGACTGCCTCTTCTCTGTTTTTACAGTCTCCGAGTTTGTCCCCGAGTGTTTCGAGAACGCTGTCGCGTACTTTCAGCTTGAGTGCCTGATCTTCTTCACTGTCCGAGTCTGCAATAACATGAAGGCGCAGTATTTTGCCGTATATTTCTGCGTCGTCCTTTGTCGGCATTATGCCGCATATAAGTGTAAAAATAAGTATAAGGGCTGAAAATATTACTGTTGCGCGCAGAATAGTTTCTTCTGCAGCGAGCAGCCCACTGGCTTCATTATGCTGTATATTGATTATATGCTTGTCAGATGTATTCATTGTTTTTTGCATCCTTTCTTTTTTACTTTCTGTGATGCTATTGTAGACATTCCTCTGAAAGGTTATTCAAAAAATATCCGGTAAAAGTATTCAAAGCTTCAGAGATTTACTGTATAAAAAATTCTTGACGTTATATAAAAAATATGGTATAATATTCTGTATGATTGTTTTCAGAGGGATAAAATTCTGCAAAAAGCGATCACTGTTTCGGATAGCTTGCGAAAAAGCGGTGATTCCGTATATATGTATATATGATAAAAGAGGGAAAGAAATTGCGCAGAGATGATTTAAGAAATGTGGCTATTATAGCTCACGTTGACCACGGCAAGACAACGCTTGTCGATGAGATGCTGAAGCAGGGCGGAATCTACCGTGAAAACCAGGCAACCGCTGAACGTGTTATGGATTCCAATGATCTTGAGCGTGAGCGCGGTATTACGATTCTTGCAAAGAATACAGCAGTACACTATAACGATGTAAAAATAAATATTGTTGATACTCCCGGACATGCCGACTTCGGAGGAGAAGTTGAGCGTATACTTAAAATGGTAAACGGAGTTTTGCTTCTTGTCGACGCGGCGGAAGGACCTATGCCGCAGACACGCTTTGTTCTTCAGCGTGCGCTTGAACTTAATCACCGCGTTATCGTAGTGGTAAACAAGATAGATAAGCCTGATGCGCGTTTGACCGAAGTTGTTGATGAAGTGCTTGAACTTCTTATGGATCTTAATGCAACGGACGAGCAGCTTGACTCTCCGATGCTTTTCTGCTCAGGACGCGAGGGTACTGCCTCGTTCTCTCCCGATGAAAAAGGAACCGACCTCAAACCGCTGTTTGACACGATCCTTGATTATATTCCTGCGCCTGAAGGGGATGAGGAAGCTCCGCTTCAGCTTCTTGTTTCTTCAATTGATTATAATGAATATGTCGGAAGAATAGGTATAGGACGTATCGAGCGTGGTATGATAAAGCAGAATCAGGATGCGCTTATCTGCAACTATCACTCAGGCGATGCTCCTAAACGTACAAAAATAGTCTCTATATATCAGATAGACGGACTTACGCGTATTCCCGTCACAGATGCAAAAATGGGTGATATCGTATGTTTTTCCGGTGCGGAAAATATTACTATAGGAGATACGGTGACTGCTGTTGATACTCCCGAACCTCTTGAATTTGTAAAAGTCAGCGAGCCCACAATGGAGATGACATTCTCGGTAAATGACAGTCCGTTTGCCGGACGCGAGGGCAAGTTTGTAACATCGCGTCAGCTTCGCGAAAGGCTTTACAAGGAACTTCTAAAAGATGTTTCGCTTCGTGTTGCAGACGGTGAAACCACAGACTGCTTCAACGTTTCGGGGCGCGGCGAAATGCACCTGTCTATTCTTATCGAAACTATGCGCCGTGAAGGGTATGAGCTTTGTTGCTCGACGCCGCGCGTGCTGTATCATGAGATCGACGGTGTAAAGCACGAGCCTATGGAGCTTGTCTATATAGATGTTCCGACCGAATATTCGGGAAGTGTTATCGAAGAACTCGGAAGACGCAAAGGCGATCTTATTCAGATGTCTCCGAATGCTACCGGAACACGTATGAATATCGAATATTCTATACCTGCACGTTGCCTGTTCGGTTACCGCAGCCAGTTTATGACTGCTACCCGAGGAGAGGGAATCATCAACTCTGTGTTTGACGGATACAAGCCGTATAAGGGAGATATAACTCTTAGGTGGACAGGCTCGCTTGTTGCTTCTGAAAACGGCGAAACGACTTCATACGGTCTGTATAACACACAGGAACGCGGAAATATGTTTATCGGGCCGGCAACTCCTGTATATGAAGGAATGATAGTTGGTGAAAGCCCGAAGGTCGGCGATATTGCCGTTAACCCGTGTAAAAAGAAGCATCTTACAGCGGTGCGTTCCTCCGGCGCGGATGAAGCGCTCACGCTTGTCACCCCTGCCGTATTCAGCCTC
>CALGZV010000351.1 GCA_937934385.1 uncultured Clostridia bacterium
AACCGCTGCCTTTGCGCGTCCGACATATTCGGGATCTTTGCGTGAAAGCGCAAATTCTGCAAGTCCGAGCGGATTTGAACGGTATGACGAAGTCTCTCCTGACGGAATAAGCTCATCGGTAGTTGTTACCGGATCATCGATTACAGATGCGAGCTTTACAAGCAGGTTATCGCCAAGCTCAGGCATAGACGGCCAATCTGTAATATTAGGTCCGAATACAAGCTCGACCTTATCGTCAGGTTTTCCGAAACCGTTGTAGAAACGGCTCTTGTAAGCAGAATCGTCAAATTTACGGCTGTGAACCGGAGTTTCAATTCCGAGAGCAGAAGTAAGTTTTCCGCCATTTTTTGCGGTAGCCGCGATCGAGCGTGCATCCATAAGAGCTACATATGCAGACTGACCTCCCGAAGGCTTTGATCCCTCTCTGTTAGGGAAGTTACGTGTAGTATGGCGTATACTGAATGCTCCGTTTGAGGGAACGTCGCCTGCCCCGAAGCAGGGGCCGCAGAATGCGGAACGTACTGTTACACCGGCAGAAAGAAGCTTGGTTATCGAGCCGTCCTCGATAAGTGATGTAAATACAGGCTGGCTTGCAGGGTATGCCGACATAGCGAATGCATCGGTTCCGATATTTCCGTCACCGATAATATCTGCTGCCGCGCAAAGGTTGTCAAACGTACCTCCGGCACAGCCGGCGATAACTCCCTGATCGACATATGCGCCGCCGTCTCTTACCTTGGAGAGAAGCGCGTCGAGTCCCGCGTCATGAAGCACCTCGGCAGGCGAATCAATAAGCTCGCGGAGAGCATATGCATTTGAGGGGTGCGACGGAAGTGCGATCATCGGCTCGATCTCGGAAAGATCAACGTCTACAACACCGTCATAGTATGCTCCGTCTGCCGGAGAAAGTTTTTTATAGCCGTCTTCGCGTCCGTGCATGCTGAGGTATGCGTGCGTCTCCTCGTCGGTCATCCATATTGAGGAAAGACATGCGGTCTCTGTAGTCATAACATCGATACCGTTTCTGAACTCCATAGGCAGAGATGCAATACCCTCTCCCACAAATTCCATAACCTTATTTTTAACAAATCCGCAGTCAAAAACACGTCCGATAATTGCAATAGCAACGTCCTGCGGTCCAACTCCCGGACGGGGCGCGCCGTGAA
>CALGZV010000352.1 GCA_937934385.1 uncultured Clostridia bacterium
CGCTTCCTCCTGATCATGTGTTATATATATCATTGTTGTGCCGAACTCAGACTGAATCTTTTTAAGTTCTTTCCTGAGCATCAGCCGGGTTGCAACATCGAGTGCGGACATCGGTTCGTCAAACAAAATAATGTCGGGATTAAGAACGAGAGTTCTGGCTATGGCAACTCTCTGCTGCTGCCCTCCCGAAAGCTCATGAGGCTTTTTGAAGGCATGCTCAGAAAGTCCCATATGACCGATCATTGCTTCGGTTCTTTTTTTCGCGTCGCTTCTTTCCGACTTTCTTATTTTAAGAGCATATTCTATATTTCCGAAAACAGTCATATTTTCAAAAAGCGCATAGTTTTGAAATACGATCCCCATTCCACGCTCAGAGGCAGGCTTAGCTGTTATATCCACCCCGTCCTTTATAATCTGTCCGCCCGTAGGCTTGAGCAGACCGATCAGTATTCTGAGCAAGGTCGTTTTTCCGCAGCCTGACGGACCGAGAATCGACAGAAACTCACCTTCCGAAACATCAAAGCTGATATCATTCAAAACCTGTTTTTCTTCGAATTTATGAAAAACCGAATTTACGCTTAGCTTGTTTTTATTATCCGCCATCTTTAATTGAACCTTTCCGCCGGATATGCGGTATATACCGTATATCCGGCTTCATTAAAACGTTTTTTTAAGCACAAATATTTTGTGCTTGGCAAAAACAAAAGTCTGCTTAGTTAAATTTATACCGTATACAGCTCAGTATTTCCATTTTTCAAGGATTCTGCTTTTTTCCGCATTCGTATTTACACCCATATCCGTATACTTTATATTGCTCGGATAATTTTTAACCTCGCAGACCGAATCTTTGAATATCTGTTCGGGATAAAATTTATTGTTTGTTTCCTTAGAATAGGTGTTTATCATAAAATCGAATACTTTTTTTACGCATTCTCTGTTTTCCTTACCGCTTATTACAGCCTGGCCGTACATCGAATAAGGAGAGCCTTCCTCAAAAAACATTATATCAAGCTTAGCTCCGTCGTTTATAGCATTGACAGCCTGAGCGGTCATTCCGAGTCCGATCGCAGCTTCTTTATTTTTAAGTGCATTTACAGGGCCGGAACCGGATGAGGTATACGAAAGTATGTTATCACTGAGCTTATCAAAATAATCAAACGCCGCATCCTCGCCCATTGATACGATAAGCGCCTTTAAGAACATATATCCCGTACCGGATGACTTGGGATTAGGCATCGATATAAGTCCTTTATACTCCGGCTTCAATAAATCTTCATAGCTCTGAGGTACAGCCAGATTTCTTTCTTCAAGAACCTCCGGATTGATTATTATTGCACCGCCGTTTCTCAGCTCGGGAAGATAGTAATTGCTTACCGCAGCATCAGCTGTATAAACCGATCTGTCGTATGAAGAAACATCTGCAAGTACGCCGTTTTCCGAAAGCTGCTCCAGATAGGCATATTCCAGATCATATGTGATATCGCATTCTGTATTCTTTCCTTCGGCAATCAAAGTCGCTGCATGACTGCCCGTATCTTTATATTCTACGATACAGTCATAATCAGGAAATTCTTCTTTGAGTCTGGCCTTCAGATCTTCGACTCTGAAATCCTCGGCACTTGTGTAAATAAGTACCGATTCCTTCTTGCCGGAACATCCGAAAAGAAGGAATCGGTACTTATTTACACAAGTGCCGAGGATTTCA
>CALGZV010000353.1 GCA_937934385.1 uncultured Clostridia bacterium
AGCGAAACCCGCCTCTGATCCGTCTGTCTGATCTGTGCCTGTGCTTATTACCTTGGTAATGACAAGATCGGCTGTGACCGGCTCAAAAAGCGCATAGTATATGTTATTCTGATACGGCTGTTCCCCCGCGTCTCCGTAATAAAGCTCGCGGGGCGTTATTGTATAGATATCGGTTACCCACTCCTCCGGAACGGGGTATACGCACTGCGAATCGAAATACCATCCGACAAAGCGATAATTTTTATCGGGTTCGGCAGTCGAACCCGTAACCGTTCCTGAAACAGTCTCGCTGCCGGGAGTTACCGTTCCTCCTACAGCTCCGGGATGAAGCGATCTCGGTATATACGTGATCGTTACCGTCTGAAGCTGATAATAGAATATCATTTTCTGATCGTTATTATCGGTTATAACGCGCGACTGCTGTGCTTCTCCGACGCGTATATATTTACGTCCGTTCACTTCCAGTCTGTCAGGCGCCTCATGTGTCACGGTCGATCCGTATCTTGCCTGCTCATTTTTTACGGGATTCGCAAGCATTTGGTGTTCCCCGCCGTATTCAAGATATTCTACCGAGTAATTATAATCATTCCTGTCATAATAGATCCGAATGACAAGACCTTTATCGAGCTTTGCAGACACAGAAGTTTTATCAGCGTTTTCCTTGACTTCTGCATCTTTCGAGTCGATCTCGGCTTCGGTCCGGGAATAATCGAAACCTGTAATACCGATAATATCTGCCGAAATATCGTCGTCTATCTTTCCGACCATTTCAACGCGGCTGTAAAGAGTATAGCCGTTTCCGTCAAGGTCTTCGGTCAGATATTCGACCGCATAGAAAGCGTCCGATTTGTTTTCCGTGTACCAGAAGGTAATGACGTTCTGACTTTCATCCGACGAAAGGATCAGAGTTTTATAAAATGCATCCGAAATATAGTCAGGTATCAGTTCGAAGCGTTCGGTAATGACAGCACTCGTCGAATGTCCCTGTTTCGGCTTATGAAGTTCGTTTTCCGTTCCGCGTTCGAGATATCTTACAGTATATCCGACGCCCTCCGGAATATGTTTGTATACAAACGTATACTCCTGCTCTTCTCCGGCGATGATCGAATGTGAGCTTGTCTGCGGGAAATATCCCTCGCGGAAGCCCTCTCCCAGCTCGTTTCCGGTTTTAGCGGTAAAGGTCTTTGTCGTTCCCGCGTAGGCATAGCCGGTCAGATCGTCGGCGATACGGTTTCCGTCTGTATCAACATAATGCACGGTATACTCGACTATTTCAGAAGAACGCCATTCTGCGAAAAGGTGCATGTCGCTTATAACAGGCATAGTTTTGGGATCAAACGAACGCTTTACGCCGTTTTCATCCTCATAAAACCATCCTACAAAATCATAGTCCTTTCCGTCTCCGGGCAATCCGCTCCAATCACTGCTGTCAGGAATATCCTGCGTGTAAATTATATCCTGATGGTTTACCTTAAGCGTTTTTCCGTCTACATATATACCGTTTTTCATGTCTGTGTAGATATATGAAAACGTCACGTCATGCGATACAGGAAGCCATCTTGCATACAGTGCCGCGTCGCGCGCCGGCATGAGGTAATCCTGCGGTATCTGAGTTCCTTCAATGAAGTTAGGTGTTGTATACCACGCCTCGAAATAATAAGCGTCCTTTTCAAGGTTATCAGGATATGGCGGAGCAAGCCCCTCC
>CALGZV010000354.1 GCA_937934385.1 uncultured Clostridia bacterium
CCCGCCGCCTATAGAGGCGGGGGACATCTGTGATTAGGTTATAAAAATAAGCGGCGCGGACAAAACATTAAGCCGCCGCTGCAGGAAGGTGCAGATCTATATGGTATATATACTCGAAGATGACGCTTCGATACGCGAGCTTCTGAGCTATTCTCTTGAAAAATCAGGTGTACATTCAAAAAGCTTTTCGCTCCCGTCAGAGTTTAACCGTGCATTGGCATCCGAAAAGCCGGAGCTCATTCTGCTCGACATTATGCTTCCCGAAGAGGATGGACTTTCCGTGCTTGCGCGTCTGCGTGAAACTCCGGAGACCTCAATAATCCCGGTTATAATGCTTACCGCAAAAAGCTCCGAGTTTGACAAGGTCACGGCGCTTAACGCCGGAGCCGACGATTACATAACAAAGCCGTTCGGAGTAATGGAAACTGTAGCACGGGTAAAGGCTGTACTGCGTCGGAGCAATACTGCCAGAGAAAATACAACAGTATACACAGCAGGAAATCTGACGGTATCACTGACAGACCGTGCTGTAACCGTAGGCGGCGCTCCTGTAGCGCTCACCTTCAAAGAATTTGAGCTTCTTTATCTGCTTCTTTCTAACCGCGGAGCGGTCATGAGCCGTGATCTGATACTCGACAGAATATGGGGATTTTCCTTTGACGGCGAGACACGTACAGTTGATGTACACGTAAGAACTCTCAGACAAAAGCTCGGCGAATGCGGAAATCTTATAGAAACAGTCCGCGGAATAGGATATAAATTTAAAAAATAATACGGAACCTAACGTAAAGCATCAGATCCGTAACTTTCCGGCATATTCTCCGTTTTTTGAGTCTCAGATTTCCGTAATAATACGGAATATACACGAAACCGATCAGAAACAGTATACTCCGAAAGGATGGCATATTATGAAAAAACGTATATTTATCAGCACCGCAATCCTGCTGACGGTTGTTGTGGCAGCGATCTTTTCGGCTTCGCTCGGATCGGCTATTGATCATGAATCAGACGTTCTCGCAGACCGGCTGATGAAAAGCACTCAGGCTCTTGCAGAAATACTTCCGGAGGATAAAGACGAAGCAATACGTCTCTCCGCCGCTGCAAGCACAGATCAGAACGAGCTTATAGTTATATCATTTGAAAACGGAATATGGCACGCTCCGGGATATGACGGTGATACAGATATCGCTGTATATACCGGCGCCGCCGAAAATGCACTGCTCACAGGCTCCGACCAAACGCGAACCGATAAAAAGCTTATATGCGCGGTAAAGCTCGACAGCAGCAGTGTTATAATCATGACGCAGGACCGTATCCACGTAAAATCACTCATGATCGGCGCCGCCGTTCCGTCGGCGGCAATAACTGCTGCCGCAATAGCAGTATCCCTGCTTCTTGCCGCATGGATATCCGCATCTACAGTAAGGCAGATAAGCACAGCTGATACTATTCATCCGGAAACCTCCGGATATCCGCAGGAACTTGCACCGTTTATATCCCGTATACAAAAACAAAACTCACAGATAACTGCTCAGATGAGAGAGCTTCGTATAAAACAGAACGAATTTTCATCTATTATCTCCAATATGCAGGAAGGAATGCTTATAATAGACCACAAAGGCGATATCCTGTCCTATAATTCCGGTGCGCTCCGTCTGCTCGGCGCAGACGATTCGCGCGAATATAAAAGCGTTCTTTCCGTCTCTTCGTCCCCGGACTTCAGAAAGCTTGTCAGCTTATCTCTCGGAGGCATCCGCAGCGAAGCCGTCCTTCGGAGCGAGAGCAGCTATTACCGCATACTCGGCAGTCCCGTAAAATCGGATGACGTTATTTCAGGCGCAGTAATCCTCATATTTGACGAGACAGAAAAAGAACACCGCGAACAGCTCAGACGCGAATTTACCGCAAATATATCGCATGAACTCAAAACACCGCTTACATCAATATCCGGATTCGCCGAACTGATAGAAAGCGGAATGGCACAGGACAAAGATGCTGTTCACTTTGCAAAGAAAATACGCTCGGAAGCAGGCAGGCTAATCGATCTCGTCGGAGATATAATTAAGCTCACTCAGCTTGACAGCGGTGAAATTCCATATGACAGCAGTACCGTAGAGCTTTACGAGATAATCTGTCAGACCGCCGAACGGCTGCGTCAGCTCGCAGCGTCGCGCGGTATAACGATAACAACAGACGGAACATCTGTATTTACCCGCGGAAACCGTCGGATACTTGAGGAAATGATCTATAATATCTGCGATAACGCAATAAAATACAACCGCAATGGCGGATATGTAAAACTAATTGCGCGCAATGACGGTGAAACCGCCACGGTTATATGCGAAGATACCGGAATCGGGATTCCCAAAGAACTTCAAAACAGAGTATTTGAACGCTTCTTCCGCGTCGATAAAAGCCATTCACGCGAAATCGGCGGTACAGGACTCGGATTATCCATAGTCAAACACGGCGCAGCATATCACGGTGCCTCGGTACTGCTTGAAAGCACCGAAAACGTCGGCACAAAAATAACCCTCATATTTCCGGCAACAGCCGGTGAAGCCGTAAATCCAGACTGAAAGTACAACCTAAGCACAGATGTCCCCGCCTCCTATAGGCGGCGGGTTCCATTTCGGAATTTCAGCGGGAGTTATAACTCCCACTGAAACCACGAGGAGTTAATGCTCACTGTGCCGGTTACAATCTGTCGCAGGCTCCGCTCTTTGCGGGCAAGGCAGAGCGTTGCTTCAATTAAAAAAACAATACAAACAAATGAAAGGCATATAAACATGACAGATGACAGAAAGAAAAAGGTGCTTGTGGCAATGAGCGGAGGCGTTGATTCGAGCGTGACCGCAATGCTTCTGTGCCGCGAAGGCTATGATTGCACAGGTGTAACTATGAAGCTCTTCCGCGCCGACAGTAATATGACAAAAGATCCGTCCTGCTGTACCTCGGATGACATCGCAGATGCAAAAAAAATATCGGAGTCGCTCGGAATGGAACACACCGTTCTCAATTTTTCAGAAAAATTTGAGGAATGCGTTATAGACCGTTTTATCCGCGCATATCAGTGCGGAGCGACTCCGAATCCGTGCGTTGACTGCAACCGTCATCTTAAATTCGGAAGACTTTTTTCATACGCAAAGGAAATAGGCTGCGATTACATATCCACAGGACATTATGTCAGAGCAGAATATGACAGCAAAAGCGGCAGATATCTTCTCAAAAAAGCTCTCGACATCAGTAAGGATCAGAGCTATGTACTTTACTCACTGACGCAGGAGCAGCTTTCGCACGCAATATTTCCGCTCGGAAAAATGACAAAAAGAGACGTACGAGCCGAAGCCCAAAGCGCGGGTCTCTGCAATGCCGAAAAACATGACAGTCAGGACATATGCTTCATTCCTGACGGAAAATATGCGGAATTTATCGAAAGCTATACCGGCAGGAAATTTCCGGAGGGAGATTTTGTGACCTCAGACGGAAAGACGCTCGGAAAGCATAAAGGAATAATCCGATACACTGTAGGTCAGCGCCGGGGACTTGGGCTTGCACTTCCCGAGCCTCTGTATGTATGCCGCATTGAGCCGCAGACAAACCGCGTTATACTCGGCAAAAACGACGAGCTTCTTTCGCGCGAACTTGACGCATGCGATATAAACCTGATATCTGTAGATAAAATAGAAAATGAGCTTCGTGTAAAAGCCAAGGTACGTTACAGACAGGCAGAACAGTGGGCAACAGTGACTCAACCCGATAAAAACAGACTGCATGTCGTATTTGACGAGCCTCAGAGGGCAATAACACGGGGACAAGCTGTCGTACTCTACGACGGCGATGCCGTTGTCGGCGGCGGAACAATAATGTGACAGCATTAAACAAATAAAACAAGCAAAATATAAATTACCCCTTGATATATTACACAATATATATTATAATTGAATAAATAAATGAAAAGGAGATAATATCTGTCATGAAAAAAGGTTTTTGGAAAGATTTTAAAGAATTCGCCATGAAAGGCAATATAATCGACATGGCTGTCGGTGTTGTCATCGGTTCGGCATTCAGTAAGATCGTTTCATCACTCGTTGCCGATGTTATAACTCCGCTTATAAGCCTTATAACCGGAAACGTCAATCTGACCGATCTTAAGGCGGTTATGCGACCGGCAGTCCTGAACGAAGCAGGTGAAATCGTGTCAGCAGAGGTTGCTCTTACATACGGCGTATTTATTCAAAGTATAATTGACTTTCTCATGATTGCCCTCTCAATATTCATTTTCATGCGAGTTGCAATAAGCGTCAAAAATAAATTCGAAGAAGCAAGAATAAAATTGCTCCATGAGCAGAAACAGGAAGCTGAGGCGGCTCAGGCAGAAGAAGCAGTCTCAGAAGAAGCTGCTCCGGAAGAACCCTCCGCAGAGGTTCAGCTTCTCTCGGAAATACGTGATCTTCTGAAAAGCAAAGAATCATAAGGGAAAAATTATAAGCACAGATAAACACTGTGCCTGCTGTGACCACCTGCGTTTGCCGGTGGTCACAGTCATAAGAACATTTCAGACAATACTCCGGAAAGGAACACTAAATGAAACAGATCGTACAAAAACTTTTAACAGGAGAAAGAGCGCTATTCGGACAGAAAGATACCGAAATAGTTTACTGCACCTTCGCCGACGGAGAATCTCCTCTTAAGGAGAGCCGCAATATACTTCTCCGCGGCAGTCTCTTCAGATGGAAGTATCCGCTGTGGTACAGCCGCGACATCGTTCTCCGCGGATGCACACTGTTCGATACGGCACGTGCCGGAATATGGTACACCGAAAATATATCTCTGTCGGATACCACGATAGACGCTCCGAAAACCTTCAGACGCACAAAAAATATCACTATGAACAGCGTCACCATGCCGAATGCCTCCGAAACACTCTGGAACTGTGACGAAATAGTAATGGAAAATGTAACCGCACGCGGCGACTATTTTGCCATGAACAGTACCGGAATACGTGCAGAAAACTTTAATCTCACCGGAAATTATTCATTTGACGGATGCCGCGATGTAGAGATCCGAAATGCAAAGATACTCTCGAAAGATTGCTTCTGGAACTGCGAAAATGTTACCGTTTACGATTCGTTTATATCCGGCGAATATGTGGGATGGAATGCAAAAAATGTTACGTTTGTAAACTGTGTGATAGAAAGCCTTCAGGGTATGAGTTACGCTCAGAAACTGCCGTCTCATCAATACGACACTTGCATTCGAATACTCTGTCGTCGACGCAGAAGTCCGCGGAAGCATCGACAGCGTATTTAATCCGGACGGAGGATATATTACCGCAGACAGAATTGACGAGCTTACAATGAATCCTGCGAGAATCGATCCTGCCCGTACCGAAATAAGCGCCGATATAGGAACGCTGTCCGAAAAATAATATTTCACTTTCTTTTGCGGTGAATAATTTACCGTAATATTTTTTCGGTTTAAACGCAGTATATAAATATCAAAAAACAATTGTTGCGGAGAAAGGCTTCTGTTATGAAATATAATTTTGATAAACTTACCGACCGGCGCGGCACCTTCTCTCTTAAATGGGATGTAAAAGACGATGAGCTTCCGATGTGGGTTGCCGACATGGATTTCGAAACAGCACCGGAGATCCGCAAAGCGATAGAGGAACGCGCGTCACACGGGATTTTCGGCTATACAGATATTCCGGAGCAGTGGTACGATGCGATTTCCGACCGCTGGGATCGGCGTTTCGGTTTCCGCATACAAAAGGACTGGCTTATCTTCTGTACGGGAATCGTTCCTGCTATATCAAGCATTGTCAGAAAGCTGACGACCCCGGCGGAAAAAGTTCTTATTCAGACTCCGGTATACAATATCTTTTATAACTCGATTCTCAATAACGGAAGAAATGTAATCGAAAGTCCTCTTATATATCAAAACGGAACCTACAGCATAGATTTTAAAGACCTTGAAGAAAAGCTGTCGGATCCGCAAACATCGCTTATGATACTCTGCAACCCGCACAATCCCGTCGGTAAAATATGGGATTGTGAAACGCTTGCTATGATAGGCGAACTGTGCAAAAAACATGGAGTTACAGTAATATCCGACGAGATACACTGCGATCTTACTGCACCCGGAAAAACATATATCCCGTTTGCGTCTGTATCCGAAACCTGCGCGCAGATCAGTGTGGGCTGCATTGCTCCGACAAAATCCTTCAATCTCGCAGGACTTCAGACCGCAGCGGTATATGTTCCGGATCCAGGGCTTCGCCATAAGGTATGGCGCGGTCTTAACACCGATGAAGTCGCCGAGCCGAATGCATTTGCCGTAACTGCGGCAATCGCAGCATTTACACGCGGCGACGAATGGCTCGGCGAGCTTCGCAAATATATAGAAGAAAATAAACAGGCAGCCGCCGGATTTATAAAAAAATATATTTCTTCCCTTTTCCTTGTCCCTTCTGAGGCAACCTATCTGCTTTGGATAGATTGCAGCCAAGTAACGTCCGACAGTGTCAGACTGGCAGAGCATATACGAAGCACGACCGGACTTTATCTGTGCGACGGCGCCCAGTACGGCGAAGCAGGCAGACAGTTCCTGCGGCTGAACATTGCATGCCCGCGCGAACGGCTTGAAGACGGACTTGAACGGCTGAAAAAGGCAATTTACAGTTATACCGAAAAGTAATAATACAGTAAAAAATAAAGAAGCCGTGACATTATGTTCTTTGGATTATTGCCTGACAAGTTCATCAATACTCCGTAAGTTTTCCCCTTGAAGCGGGAGACTGACGAGTATGCATCTCCGAGCCTTCCCTTTGGAGTGAAAGCATAATTCGTCAGATCTTCTCTAAGGTGTCGGCTTGGATTGTTACGGAAAGGTCTCTTGCACGCCTTACAAAATTTATATAAAGAGTTATTCAGAACTTTCATGAACAGCAGACGTATATCTGAATACATATCCGCTGAGAAGCGCCGCTTTCCGGTAACGGAAGCGGCGTTTTATCATATACTGTCTACGGGAGCTTTATTGTCTCCCCGGGGCAGGACGCTGCGCAAACGGAAGAAAACGGACTGCGTCGGCATACCGTTATATTTCCGCCGCGCGTTACGCGTCCGCCTTTGCAAAACAGTGAAAGGACTGATCTGAAATGAAAGGATCTACCGGGCGGTGTGTGATCGCGGTTGGGTCGCTGACCTTTGCCATGAAGGGGCAGCGGCTTTTGGGCGATCAGTCTATTGCATCTTCTGTTGTACGATTGCACCCGTCACGGACAAAGCGCGGATGTGCCTATGGAATAGAGCTTGACTGCGCGGACGTCAGAAAAGCCACCGATCTGCTCTCGGGAAGCGGCATACGCTACTCCGAAGTAATACCGGCGGACGGTGAAGGTTTTTGATCTATTTTGACAATGCGGCTACGACATGGCCAAAGCCGGATTCCGTAAGTCGGGCGGTATACGACTGTCTAACAGGTATGTACGGCAACCCGGGACGCGGCGGACACAGGCTCTCGCTTGCCGCTGCCGACGCGGTATATGACTGCCGCGACGCGGTCGCGAAGATGTTCGGCAGCGAACATCCTGAAAATGTAGTTTTCACTTATAATGACACCTATGCGCTCAACACAGCAATAAAGTCGCTTGCGGTACGCGGTTCGCATATGCTGATATCGGGAATCGAACACAACTCGGTTCTCCGTCCTGCAGCAGCGCTTTCTGCACACGGTACCGATTACAGTGTTTACAGGGTATCGTCCGATGAAGAACAGACGATACACAGGATACGTGAGGGAGTGCGTCCGGATACACGTATTATCGTCGCAAACCACGGCTCTAATATATGCGGTCTGCGTTTGCCGATCAAAAAAATCGGCGAGCTTTGCCGGGAAATACGGAGACAGCGGCTGCGCATTAAAAGACAGACGCCGCTTTATTTTATAGTCGATGCAGCTCAGACTGCAGGATGTACTGATATAGATATAAATGACTGCGGTATAGATATTCTCTGTGCCTCCGGTCACAAAGGTCTGTACGGTCCGCAGGGCAGCGGTTTTCTTATTTTCGGAGACCGGATCGGAGCGGACCCTGCTCTTCTTGCTTCGTTTATCGAGGGAGGGAGCGGCGTCAGCTCGGCTGAACTGAATATGCCGCTTACGCTTCCCGAACGGTTTGAGGCGGGAACGCTTTCTGTTCCCGCTATAATGGGACTTAAAAAGGGAATAGAATTTGTCTCAGAGCGCGGTGCTTCTTCAATATATGACGATCAGCGCAGGCTCGGACTTCGTCTGACTGATATGATAACAGGGCTGAGAGGTGCGCATGTCTATATGCCTGAGCATGTGGGCGGAACCGTTCTGTTCAATATTGACGGAATACCGTCCGAGAGGCTTGCCGCTGATCTCGATTCGCGCGGTATATGTGTGCGGGCAGGACTGCATTGCTCTCCGCTTGCGCATAAGACGCTCGGAACGCCTTATGACGGCGCTGTAAGAGCGAGCTTCGGAGCATTTAACACATGTGACGAAACGGATTGTTTTTACAAAGAACTCAAGGATATTCTGAAGACAGTATAACCGTAAAGCGTAATAAGTTTTAATAATTAAAGCTTACGTTTTACGGTGGATTACGTCAGATCTATGCTCAAAACGGCGGCCGTGATGACCGCCGTTTTGACAGAATATATTCCCGCTGACCGTTTTCAGCCGATGCACAAAATTTTACACCTTACTATATATAGTACGAACCGTACAGGCACACACTGAAGAGTATATAAAATTAAAATCCGCTCATGATATATGAGCGGATTTTTGATTGCACATGAAATATAATGTTTCACGCACAAATATGAGAAAAGTTAAAATAGCTACCGCGTCGGCACAAAAACTTAGTTATCACAAGGTGCCGGACACGCGGTGTCCGATAATTAAACAACTGCTATTACAGCAATAACTATTGCTGACGAAGGCTGCACCGTACGGTAACTATGTTTCATTAAGACCGCTGAAGATCAAATTTTTTCTTTTCTGTACTTTCTTTTCAGAAAACTGCGTTCCGTCAGCTCCCTGTACAATGCAAGATATTTTTTTGCCGAAGCGTCCCATGAAAAATCTCTTTTCATTATTCTGCTGACAAGTGAATTCCATGCTGTTCGGTCATAATCAAACAGCTTTAGCGCTCTGTAAAGCTCGTCGAGCATCGCCGGCGAATCAAACTTTTCGAAGGCAAAGCCTGTTCCCTCTCCGCTGTCCGTATCATACCTGCTTACAGTATCTTTCAGACCTCCGACAGAATGAACAAGCGGTACGGTTCCGTAGCGTGAAGCGATCATCTGCGAAATACCGCACTGCTCGCTGCGCGACGGCATCAGGAGTATATCCGCTCCGGCATATATAAGCCTTGACAGCGGACGGTCAAAGCGTATCACTGCCGCGAGCCGGTCATGACAGCGGAAGGACGCGTCACGGAATTCCATTTCATACTCGGTATCGCCCGTACCGAGAAGCACAAGCTGAATGTCCTTTTCAAGCAGCTCCGGAAGTGCTTCAAGCAAAAGTGTCATTCCCTTCTGCTCGGTCAGTCTTGATATAACGGCGATCATCGGAACGTCACATCTTCCGGGAAGTACAAGCCGCCGCTGAAGTTCCGCCTTGCAGCAGAACTTTCCTCCGGGATCAGACGCATCATATCTGCACGGAAGCTCCGCGTCGGTTGCAGGATTGAAGCTTTCGCTGTCGATTCCGTTGCTTATACCGTAAAGCTTATCTTCGCACGCTCTGAAAACAGCACCGAGACCTGCTCCGCCCTCGTCGGTAAGCAGCTCACTGCGCCCCGACTGACTGACACATGTAAGTCTGTCACAGCACAGCGCTGCACCGCGCGTCAGATTAACGCAGCCGTCCTGCATTAAAACATCAGCAGCCGACTCAAGTCCGAAAACATCGTCGAGCGTCTGCCCGCCGAATATACCCTGGTACTCAGCGTTATGTACCGTATGAACACATCTTATACCGCTGTATCTCCGTGTACTGCAGCACATTTTTTTCAAATACACACAAGCCGCTGCAGAGTGCCAGTCGTTTGTATGCAGAATGTCCGGTTCAAAATCAATATGAGCGATCATCTCCACCAGTGCGCGCGAAAAAAAGGCAAATCGCTCGCCGTCATCATAGCAGCCGTAAACCGTTCTGCGGTCAAAGTAATACTTATTGTCTATAAGATAAAAAAACACTCCGCCGTAAGTCAGGGTGTAGACCGCGCACTGCTGTCTGCGCCATGAGAGCGGGACTGTAAATTCCGTAAGCTTTTCAGCCTGACCTATAATACGCCTGTCGATCGCCGTATACATAGGCATAACGACCCGGACATCAGCGCCGAGAGAGCAAAGTGCGCGCGGAAGTGCGCCCGCAACGTCGCCGAGTCCTCCGCATACTGCAAGCGGATCAGCCTCAGCCGATGCGTACAGCACTTTTATTTTCTTGTCACTCATTTTCCTCCCGCCTTCCTTTCTTCCGAATGGGGAGATTTGTGAACTCCGGCATAACGCAGACGTGTCGCCTCCCCTCCCCGGAGATGCCGCTGTGCCTTATTTATCTGCAATAGCTTTTTCACCCGCTCGTAAAGCACCGGATCTTCATATTTAAGTCTTACTGTAACATCCTTATGTACGGTTGATTTACTCATTCCGAAATATTTTGCCGTCTCGCGAACCGTCGTACTGTTTTCGAGAAGATATTCCCCGAAACGTTCACAACGTGTTTTTTCGCAGTCTGCCGCCGCATTTGCAGCCATATATCATCACCGACCTTGACTCATATAAAATATGCCGCGGCAAAGTCAAACGACTTTTGCCGTGTTATGAGATTTCTCGGTACATTCTATGCGGCAGAAAGCAGAATATTCTCAATACAGGTGAAATAATATCCTCCCCGTATCCCATAACACCGGAAAAACACAAAATTTTTATTATACCGGACATTTATGATAAAATCGGAGTCGCAGCATTGTTCAAAACGCTTTTGCTTATCTCAAAGAAGCTGCACATATTTCTACAAAGTCATGCCGTCATCGGTTTAATATTTGCAGCGAAAAGCGGCGCACGTAAAAACGTACGCCGCTTGCTTCAGATACACAGCAGCATCTGTTATTCTACTACAACGCCTTTTCTGATGATGATGTTAGCGTAAAGAGCCATCTCGCCCGAAGTTACAACAGCGTATGCATCCTTCGCCTTTTCATAGAACTCAAAGCGCTCTACCTGAGTCATAGGCTTATCGGTATACTTTCCGGTGATAGCTTTGAACTCGTCCCAGATAGGAGTTTCAACATTGTCTCCGGGTACCTTCTGCATGATGTATACCGGATCGGAATATGTATCAAGCGGGAAAAGCTTTAAAATAGCTTCGAGAAGTTCGGGAACGGTGTGACCGTCCTCACGTACAAGACGCTGAGCGGCTCTTGCTGCCGGGAAATTGCCGTCGCCAATAACAAGCTCATCGCCGTGGCCCATTTCCATAAGTATTTTCAGAAGATCGGGTGAAATAATAGACGGGATTCCTTTTAACATAACAGTTCCTCCAAAACCTTGCGCCGCACGGCGCAAATTAAATTTCATTACACAAACGGCACGGCGGTGATCCGCAGACCGCGTCTGCGTCAGGCTCTCCCTGCCGCGCGGACATGCCTCTGATGCATCCTTTACAGTATAGCATATATCCGACTTTTTGTAAAGTCAAACGCGGGATTTTAAAGATTAAAAAACGCTTTATTATGGGATAAAACAAATTATCTGAAATCTGAAATCGGTAAATTTTTAATCTGCCTGTCCATGCGTGCCTGCCGTCCGGCATAAGCCTTCTTTATTTAATTATGTAAGGCTGCGCCGTAAATCCGTACTTACAGCCGCTCGCCGAGTATCCTTGTATACTTCGCGTAAAATTCCTCATAACGCCCCTCGTCGAGAGCAAGGCGGATCTCTTTCATCAGATCGTTATAGAAGTAGAGATTATGAAGCACGCAAAGCCGCATACCGAGTATCTCCCGCGCCTTGAAAAGGTGCCGGATATATGCCTTTGAATAGCGGCGGCATGCGGGACATCCGCA
>CALGZV010000355.1 GCA_937934385.1 uncultured Clostridia bacterium
CCTTCGGTCCCTGACACATACCGGAAAGGAAGATTCCTGCCGTAGGGCTTTCTACAGGACGAAGCTTAGGATGCGCCTCGGTAAAGAAATCGTTTGTATCCATACTTGCCGTCAGCATAGTAGCAAGCGGTCTTGCACTCTTATCGGGTTCGATAGCGGCAGCAAGCACTACCATGTCGGCATCAATATGAAGCTGTTTGCCGAGAATGAGATCGGACGCCTGAACATCAAGCTTTCCGTCTGCACGCGGAACGACCTTACCGACCATTCCCTTTATGTAATGTACACCGTATTGCTCTACAGCACGTCGATAGAACTCATCAAAGTTCTTTCCCGGAGTACGGACATCAATATAAAATACATATACGTCGGTATCGGGATATTTTTCTCTGATAAGCATAGCATGTTTTGCAGTATACATACAGCATACTTTCGAGCAATACGGCTTACCCTTTTCGTCTTCGCATCTTGATCCTACGCACTGTACAAATACAATAGTATGAGGATGCTCGCCGTCAGACGGACGAAGCAGTGTTCCCTTTGTAGGACCTGCCGCATTCATAAGACGCTCGAGTTCAAGAGATGTGACAACGTCTTTACTCTGAGAATATGCAAACTCGTCGTATTTTGAAATATTTATAGGTTCAAATCCTGTAGCGACAACAATTGCACCGTACTGTCTGTCTATAAACTCATCCTTCTGCTTATAGTCAATAGCGCCGGCAGTACATACCTTTGAACATACACCGCATTTTCCTGTTTTAAGCATAGTACAATAGTCAGCATCTATTGTAGCTTTTTTCGGTACAGCCTGCGCAAAAGGAATATATATCGCCCTGCGAGTGTCAAATCCGAGGTTGAATTCGTTCGGAACCTTTTTCTGAGGACATTTTTCGGTACAAAGTCCGCATCCGGTACATTTAGCCTCGTCAACATAACGTGCTTTTTTCTTAATCTTAACCGAGAAATTACCGACAAATCCCTTAACTTCTTCAACTTCGCTGTAAGCAAAGATATTTATTTTATCATTCTGAGCGCAGTCAACCATTTTAGGAGTAAGTATGCATGCTGCGCAGTCAAGCGTCGGGAACGTTTTATCGATTTGCGCCATCTTACCACCGATCGTCGGTTTCTTTTCGACTATATCAACTTCAAAGCCTGCATCAGCAATATCCAACGCGGTCTGTATACCCGCAATACCTCCGCCGATAACCAAAGCGCGTTTTACGACCGGACTTTCTCCGGCAACAAGCGGCGCATTCAGATGAACCTTTGCAATAGCTGCGCGTCCAAGTACAACTGCTTTTTCTGTTGATGTTATAATTTCCTTATGTATCCATGAACACTGCTCACGGATATTTGCAATCTCCAC
>CALGZV010000356.1 GCA_937934385.1 uncultured Clostridia bacterium
CCAAGATTATATCATATTTCCCTGATATTTTCAAGGGCTTTGCAATATTTTGCCGTAAAAACTTTCTTTAAACAAGTATCTGAAAGTTATCGGATTTCGTGTACACTTCCGTTTGACTATTAACAACCGGACAGATGTGTTTTTGTGCGCACATCTGTCCGGTATTTTTTAATCTATATTGAAGGATGTGAAACCTTTAATGTCAGATCCAAGCGGAAGTACATTCTGTGACAAGTGTACTGCAAGAATGACAACCGAATATTATTAAAAAGACTGTATTCGCTTTTACCGCGGGATCTCCTTAATTCGGAGCAATCTCTCGGATAAAGAAAGCACCGCAGCGGAATACACGGTATTGGAGTACCGTGTATCCGAACTCAGGGTTGCCAACAACAACACCTAAGTCACTTCTGCGGTAAAGGATATGATAACACATTTTCCCCGGAAAGTCAAGCAGCGATGTTTGATTTCATAGAAGATAAATGCAGCGAAACATGGAAGTTGGAGATTCCATGTCCGTTCTCAGGGTTGGCAAAGACAACACCTGAGATTTACTGCGAAAAAGTATGGTATTATCTTATCGAAAAGTCAACACATATTGCTTAATTTCAGAGAAGATAAACGCAGCGAAACGCGAGAAGCGGCCAACTCTCGTGTCCGTTCTCAGGGTTGCTCAAGACAACACCTGAGATTTACTGCAATAATAATCCGTAACGTGTTAAAATAACATATCCTTTACGCAGCAGCGCGCTGTAAGCTTACAGTCTTTGAACCTATAAAGATAAAGTGTTGTGAACAAATGTGCAATTGGACGAAGTTTTTTTGAATTACGCTTGCTGATGCAAGCTACACCTCATCAGTCATCTAACGATGACAGCTTCTCCAGGGGGAGAAGCCTGACGAGTTCAGCACTGATCTCAAGCTTTCCCCTTGAGGGGAAAGTGGGCGGCGTAGCCGCTCGAATGAGGTGTAGGGCACATAGTACCCGTAAAAAGCAAAAACTTCGGCACACCGTGTCGCATGCGCGATTAGTCAAAGCTCGTTGCAACGGGTTTCGACAAGCCGCGTCTCCGATACGATAGTTCACATCCCTGTGTTCCCCGCTCCCGCTTCGTTTTTATCCGGGAGTTTAGCTTATACATTTGCTTTTTGCAAGTGTATTTATAAGCGGCTGACTTTTGTCAGCCGCTTTATTATATGAATATCGATCGTTTTTTTCAAAAGCCCTGATCAAGCAACCATTTTTTGAGCAGTGTACACCACTGAGCCGTTGACGGTATGGATTCGGAAAGTCCGAGTCCGTGTTCTCCCTGTGCAAAACTATGAAGCTCAAACGGTATCTTCTTTCTGCGAAGTGCAAGCGCGAGGTTGAGACTATTTTCAACAGGGACATATGTATCGTATGAAGTATGCCACATGAAAACAGGCGGTGTATCGTCGCGGACATTGATCTCTCCGGAGAGCTTATGAGCAAGCTCAGGATTGAAGTCGGTTCCGAAAAGATTTGTGCGTGATCCTTCGTTCATATATGAGAGGAATGAAACAACAGGATAGCAGAGAACACCGACATCGGGGCGTGAGCTGACACGGTCGATTTCGTCTCCGTCGTCTCTGCCATAGTCAAAATGCTCGATACCCATTGTGCAGAGATGTCCTCCTGCGGAAAATCCCATAATTCCTATTTTGTTTCCGTCTATTCCGAACTTATCTGCATGATAACGTACATAGCGGACGGCTCTGTTTATGTCATAAAGCTGAACAGGATATCTGTACGGTGCAACACGGTAATTAAGAACAAAAGCGTTTATTCCGGATTCGTTTATCATTTCTGCAATCGGCGCGCCTTCCTGGTCTGAGCGGCATGAATATCCTCCTCCCGGAGCGACAATTATACATCCTCTTTTTTCATTTTTGTCGTTTGAGACGAGGAAAGGTGTGAGAGAAGGCTCGGGCTGATCTATACTTGCATTAAATTCCGGGACATTATTTTCCCAAAGCTTATATTCCATGATCTTTTCCTTTCATATACTGTATAAACTGGTTTATTTTTATTCAAAGTATATCATAACATGAAAATTTTGTAAAGGCTTTTAGGGTTTTTATTTTGTATCATAAATCAAAACAGTATAAATAGATAAAACGGTAATATAATAAAAAGAAAAATCAGGAAAAATGAAGGCAGGCGTAAAAAAAGCTGCGAAATTATCGGATTATTCATAGTTTTTTTGCGTTTTTTATTGCATATCCGAATAATTTATGATATACTAATTGCATATTGTGTATTTATGGGCTAATGTGATATATACCGATTAAATATACAGTCGTAAAATATAAGAAAGGATCATAGCTGAAATGGAAAGAATCACTATTAAAGAGCTTTGCGTATCGCCGGAAAAATATGACGGCAGCAAGATAACCGTTGCGGGCTGGTGCCGCTCGCTTCGCGCAAGTAATGCCTTCGGATTTGTTTCACTTAATGACGGAAGCTGTTTTGAATGTCTTCAGGTCGTTATAGAAGCTGATAAAATGGCAAATTATACGGAGATCGCCGGGCAGAATATAGGTGCTTCGTTCGTTGCGGAAGGAATATTTACGCTTACTCCGGATGCAAAGCAGCCGTTTGAGCTGAAAGCAACCGAAATGAGGGTCGAGGGTACTTCAACTCCCGATTATCCTCTGCAGAATAAGCGTCATTCTATGGAATTTCTGCGTACTATAGCGCATCTTCGTCCACGCGCGAATACATTCAACGCTGTGTTCCGTGTTCGTTCAGAGGCAGCATTTGCAATTCATAGCTTTTTCCATGAACGCGGATTCGTGTATGTGCATACTCCTATAATAACGACAAGCGACTGCGAGGGCGCCGGAGAAATGTTCCGCATTACAACGCTTGATATGGAAAATCCGCCGCGTCTTGAGGACGGCTCTGTAGATTACAGCAAGGACTTTTTCGGACGTTCGGCAAACCTCACCGTTTCCGGACAGCTCAGCGCAGAGACATATGCTATGGCATATTCGAATGTCTATACATTCGGACCGACTTTCCGTGCAGAAAATTCAAATACACCCCGTCATGCGGCTGAATTCTGGATGATGGAGCCTGAGATCGCGTTTGCAGACCTTGCTGATGATATGTCGCTTGCAGAGGATATGCTTAAGTATATTATCAAATATCTGCTTGAGCATTGCCGGTCTGAGCTTGAATTTTTCAATCAGCGTATTGATACGACTCTGCTCGGACGCCTTAAAAATATAGTAAACAATGATTTCGGACGTATTACTTACACAGAAGCGGTTGAACTTTTGAAGAAATGCGGAGAAAAATTTGAATATCCCGTTGACTACGGCATGGATCTTCAGACAGAGCATGAGCGTTATCTTACAGAGAAGGTGTTCGGAAAGCCTGTTTTTGTTACAGACTGGCCGCGCGATATCAAAGCGTTCTATATGCGCCTGAATGATGACGGCAAAACGGTTGCCGCGATGGATCTTCTTGTTCCCGGAGTCGGAGAGCTTATCGGAGGATCGCAGCGCGAGGAACGTCTTGATTATCTTGAAGCTGCTCTTGAAAAGTTCGGGCTTAAAAAAGAGGATTACTGGTGGTATCTTGAACTCCGTAAGTACGGAGGAACAAAACACGCAGGATTCGGACTCGGCTTTGAGCGCCTGATAATGTATGTAACGGGAATAGGAAATATACGCGATGTTGAAGCATACCCGCGTACAACAGGAAATGCGGAATTCTGATCGGATCTGAATTAAAAACGACCGCCGCAGCATTGCTGCGGCGTATATTTTGAAACAGTCTGCGGAAAAAATTATCCGCAGTGAGACTGGAAAGCAAGTAAAGAAAGGACTGTCATAAAGATGACATACAGTGAGATGACCGGAGCGCAGAGAGCTGAGGAATATGCCTCTCTGCTTAAAGAATTTGAGGAATACAAGGCAAAAGGACTTAAGCTTGACATGTCGAGAGGAAAACCGAGTGCGCAGCAGCTCGAACTTTCACAGGGCATGCTCGGAGTTATAAGTGAACCGTCCGATTGCTTTACAGAAAACGGATTTGATTGCCGTAACTATGGCGTACTTGACGGTATTCCGGAGGCTAAGCAGATCTTTTCTGAAATACTCGGTATTCCCTCAAAAAATATCATAGTAGCCGGAAACTCATCACTTAATATTATGTACGATGAAATGGCGCGCCTTATGCTGTTCGGAGCGGCAGGTGTTGAAAAACCGTGGAGCCATGAGGAGCATGTCAAATTCCTGTGTCCTGTACCGGGATATGACCGTCACTTCAGCATATGCGAAGGCTTCGGCATTGAGATGATCAATGTCGATATGACTCCGACCGGTCCTGATATGGATCAGGTAGAGGAGCTTATAAAGGATAGCTCCGTAAAGGGTATCTGGTGCGTTCCGAAATATTCAAATCCTGAAGGCATCACATATTCCGATGAAACTGTTCGCCGCTTTGCAGCGCTTAAGCCTGCAGCTCCGGACTTCCGTATTTTCTGGGATAATGCATACATCATCCATTCCTTCAGCGATGATGACGAAAAGGTACTTAATATCTTTGATGAAGCAAAAAAATGCGGTAATGAAGATATCGTACTGACATTTATGTCTACCTCAAAGATCAGTTTTCCCGGTTCCGGTGTTGCGGTAATGGCTGCGTCGGATGCGAATATTGCACATACAAAGAGTAAGATGGCTATTCAGACGATCGGTTACGATAAGCTCAATATGATGAGACATGTCAAGTTCTTTGGTTCTGTCGACGGACTTATGGAGCATATGAAAAAGCATGCGGCTATTATAAAGCCCAAGTTTGACGCAGTACTCAGTACCTTTGATAAGATGCTTTCTCCTTACGGTGTTGCCGAGTGGACAAAGCCTATCGGCGGATATTTCCTGAGTCTAAATGTTCTGGATGGATGTGCAAAGCGTGTTTATGAGCTTGCTGCGGAAGCAGGTGTTACACTTACAAATGCCGGAGCTACATTCCCTTACGGACGCGATCCTCGCGACCGCAATCTGCGTATAGCTCCCACTTATCCTACAGCCGATGAAATGAAAACAGCATCCACTGTACTCTGTCTCTGTGTAAGGCTTGCCGCACTTGAAAAACTCGGTGTAAAATAATTATAATAAAATATTTAATATATGAAAGCGGCTGAAGGATCCGATATATGTTGTACGTAAAGTTTACATACGGGATTTTTCGGCTGCTTTTTCATCAATCGGTTTAGATTATACATATATTAACGGTTTAATAAATTATACGGGAGGAAATTTAAAATGAAAGATATGCATGAATATATTCTCGGTCTTTGCAAAGCTGCTAAAGCGGCTTCATATTCGATTGCGGATGCGTCCGGAATGAAAAAGAACAATGCGCTTCGTGCAATAGCCGATATTCTTATAAAAAATAAAGAAGAAATTATAAGTGCAAATAAGCTTGATATCGGAAGCGCTGAACAGAATGGCGTAAGACCGGCTATGGTTGACAGACTTATGCTTGACGGAGACCGCATCGACGGTATAGCGTCAGCTTTGGATGAACTATGCGGACTTGCCGATCCGATCGGAACGGGAGACCGCTGGAACAGACCTAACGGACTTGAGATATCGCGTGTCCGCGTTCCGCTCGGTGTTATAGCAATTATATACGAAGCCCGTCCGAATGTAACGGTAGATGCAGCGGCGCTCTGTCTCAAAACCGGAAATGCGGTAGTTCTTCGCGGCGGTAAAGAGGCGATAAATACTAACCGGATACTTGTAAAGCTTATGCGCGAAGCTATTGAAAGCGCAGGGATTTGCGGCGATGCCGTTCAGCTTGTTGACGATACCTCAAGAGAAGGAACAAATGAGCTTTTATGCATGCGCGGGTATATAGATGCGCTTATTCCGCGCGGAGGAAAAGGACTTATCCGCAGCGTTGTGGAAAACGCGCGCGTTCCTGTTATTGAAACAGGTGCAGGAAACTGCCACCTTTATGTTGATGCGAGCGCAGATATCGACATGGCTGTCAATATTGCCGTTAACGCCAAGACCTCACGTCCTTCTGTATGCAATGCTATCGAGACGCTTCTTGTTCACCGTGATGCTGCCGGGGAATTTCTCCCCCGTTTTGCGGAAGCAGCAGCGCCGTTTCATGTTGAGCTTCGCGGAGACGCGGAATGCCGCAGCATTATAAAGTGTGACCGCGATGCAACAGAAGAAGATTATGAGACCGAGTATGACGATTATATTCTTGCAATTCATGTTGTAGGAAGCACTCAGGAGGCAATCGAGCATATTGCAAAATACAGCACAGGGCATAGCGAAGCGATAATCACCCGCTCTCTTACCGATGCTGAATTATTTAAGCGCCGTGTTAATTCAGCGGCGGTGTATGTAAATGCTTCGACACGTTTTACCGACGGCGGTGAGTTCGGCTTCGGAGCGGAGATAGGTATTTCAACACAGAAGCTTCATGCACGCGGACCTATGGGACTTACCGAGCTTACTACAGTCAAATATCTTATTGACGGAGACGGTCAGATAAGATAATATAAAGACTGAAAGTAAGAGTCCGGCGAGTGCCCTGGAACCGTGTTGTTTCACGAAAAAAGAGGTTTTCCGTTCAATGATCGGAAAACCTCTTTTGATTTTGGAGATTTAAAATCTTATTATTCTGTTTCAGATTATGTTTTGAATAACATATTATCAGTTATCTGTATATTCATCTGTTTTTTGCGGATATTCGTATTCTGAGAGCTTGGTATACAGCAGCTCGAACCAGAAATCACTTCCTGCTCCCGGTGTTGACTTGACGCCGTAGCCTCCGCCGAGAAGCTCCATTGAACCTCTTACGATGGAAAGTCCGAGTCCGGTACCCACAGATGCACGCCTGTGAATCTTATCTACCTTATAGTAGCGATCCCATATAAGAGGAAGCTTTTCGGGAGCGATTCCGTCACCTGTGTCTGTTACGGTGATCCTTACATTTCGGGTTTCGGAATCAGTGCTTTGCGATACGTAAACCGTTTTGTCGTCTCCTGTATATGTCACTGCGTTTCCGAGGAGGTTATAGAATACCTGCATAAGTATTGTTTTGTCGGTGTTAACGGTTACATTATATTCAGGCAGGAATATTATCTTATAGTTACCGCGCTCTGTAAGCTTATTATAGCTTTTGATAGCTGAGCTAATTGCATCGGTGAGAGAAAATTCAGACGGCGAAACGGTCCGGACTCCGGATTCGAGTTTGGAAATATCAAGAACATCGTTTACAAGCGTCGTCAGGCGGTTTGATTCATCAATTATTACCTGAAGGTTTTCGGCGGTGTTCTCCCCCGGAAGATCGCGCATTACTTCTGCGTATCCGGATATCATAGTGAGCGGTGTTCGGAGATCGTGAGAGATATTAGCGATCAGATCACGGCGGAGCGCGTCGACTTTTGAAAGCTCATGCTTAGCATAGTCAAGCGCACTTGCGAGTTCACCGATCTCTCTGAAGTCAGATGCTGAAAATTTTACGTTATAATCACCTCCGGCGAGCTTTTTTGCGTCGTCGGTAAGAGAAACAATAGGTTTTGAAATTCTTCTTGAGATTATAACTGCCATTATCAGAGCGAAAAACAGCAGTGCGGCAGATATAGTTATAAGCATTTTATTCAGAGTATTGACTGTAGCTGTAACGGGCGAAATGACCGCGTTCAAAAGAATAAGCACAGGCAGATCTGAACTGTCTGTAACTACGACAGAATATATTATACTTTCATTTTCCGCAGAGAGCGAATCGTAATATTCGCTTTCGCTGCTTATATAAACGCGCCGCTCAGTGCTGTATCTGAACCTTTGGACGGAAGAACCGCCGTTTTGCACAGCTGTGTTGTAAAATACGAAAATACTGCTTTTTTCTGCATTGTGTATAAGACAGCTTGACTGTGATTCAACGGAACAAAGCTGAAGCGCACGGTCATCGCTTACCATCTGAAGTACGATCATGCATATGTCGTTTTTTGTTGCGATATTCTCGGCGGTACTTTCAAAATTTTCATCTCCGAGTGCAGATTCAATTGCTTTTGCGGCATGACGTATCTCGTTTACCTTTATTCCCTTATATATGGTGTCGAGGAATACGACCTGGCAAAGCCAGAGTACAAAAATTATTATCAAAGTGAATATCGACAGCCATATAAAGAGCTTTGAACGGATACCAAAAGTTTTTTTACCGTTTGATCTGCGAAATTTTCCGCGCCGTACTTTTCCTTCGCCGTTTGTTACCGGATCTGTATTCAGTTTTGCGTCTGTATCAGCCCCGTCTGTGTCGGTGGATATTTTATAAGGAGGATTATTTAACCGTTTCAAAGCGATATCCTACCCCCCGCAGTGTCACGATGAGATTTGCGTATCTTCCGAGTGATTTACGCAGCAGTTTAATATGCGTGTCAAGCGTGCGGTCATCTCCGTAAAAATCATATCCCCATACATTTGTTATCAGCTTTTCTCTTGTGAGCGCTATATTTTTATTTCTGATCATGTAAAAAAGAAGATCGTATTCTTTAGGAGACATATCTATACGTGATTTATCTATATGTACTGTTCTTGCCGTAAAATCAACGGTCAGATCCTCAAATATAAATATTTCATTGCTGTTTTCAGCCTGTTTTTGTTCTTCTGTGCGCGATATCCTGCGCAGGACGGCATTTACCCGCATCATAAGTTCTTTGGGGGAAAAGGGTTTAACGACGTAATCATCTATACCGAGTCCGAATCCGTTTATCTTATCGTATTCTTCGCCTCTTGCGGAAAGCATGATTATCGGAATTTGTGAGTTCTTTCGTATTTCTCGGCACGCCGAGAATCCGTCAAGCTCCGGCATCATAATGTCCATGATGATCAGGTCAAAACTTTTTTCCCGGCACAGCATTACCGCTTCCATTCCGTCAGCTGCTTCGGCTACGCTGTAGCCTTCAAATTCAGCATATTTGCGTATAAGTTTTCTTATCATTTCTTCGTCATCGACGATCAGAAGACTGTACATAACTGACTCCTTTTTGTTATAAAAATGTTTACAGGGGTACAGCAGATTAAGGAACGGATTTCTCCGTTCCTTATAGTTTTTATCAGTTAGCTGCGGTAGACTCTACCAAAGTTATTTCTACATTGATCATATTTCTGCGTCCGGTTTTGAAATCGCTTATTCGTGAAACCGTCATAGTCAGGGTATCTCCGATTTTATGCTCTGCAAGTACTGATTTGAGATCAGCAGTGCTAGTTATATCAACGTCGTCTACAACCATTATGCAGTCGCCGAACTGAAGATCGCCGCTCTGCGTTTCTGCATAATTAAGGAAGTATACTCCATATCTGTTTACATAGTTCAGAAGTGAACTGTATTCAGAGTTTCTGAGCGCAAGAAGTGAGTTTTCGTCGGTCACCTCATAGAGATTGATGCCGAATTGAGGACGGCCTTTTACATATCCGTTTTCACGGAGCTGCTGTACTACGTTTATCGCATCGTTGATCGGTATTGCAAAGCCGAGGCCCTCGATAGCGGTTCCCGATTCTTTTGCATTTACGATACCTATAAGCTCACCGTTTATGTTAAACAGTGCGCCGCCTGAGTTTCCGGGGTTGATCGCTGCATTGGTCTGGAGAAGTGTGTATGTTGTGCCGTCGATCGTAACCTCGCGTTCGAGTGCGCTGATAATTCCGCTTGTTGTTGTTCCCCCGAGTTCTCCGAGAGGATTTCCGATCGCTATTGCCGGCTCTCCTACGATCAGCTTGTCAGAATCCCCGACAGTTGCGACGGTAAGCTCGTCTTCAGGTTCGATCTTAATTAAGGCGATATCAGTCTGCGCATCAGAACCGATCTTTTGTGCGTTATATGTTTTTCCGTCTGCAAGCTTTACTGTTATAGTTGTTGCGCCGTCAATTACGTGTGCGCAGGTTACAATATATCCGTCGGCGGAGATTATAACACCGCTTCCTGCCCCCTGCTGAACGTATTGACCGAAGAAAGAATTTGTTGTTACCTTTTCGGTTACGATTTCGGTAACACTGTTTGCTACAGCAGAAACTACATTGGATACTGCATAATTTGTATCTCCGAGATTCTGAGAGGAGGGGATGCCTTTATAAACAAGAGAAGGATCGGAAGAGCTTACTCCGGAACGACCGGCAATCACTGCTCCTCCGAAGCCGGCGGCACCGGAGATTACAATACATGCTGCTATAAGAAGCGCTGCACCTGAACGCGATATTCCGCCTGATTTTTTCTTCTTTTGTTTTTTGTTGTTATTCTGCGAATATATATTTTCTTGTGCTGTGTTTTGCTGTCCGGAATATACGTTATATTGCTCGGCGGGTTTATATGAATATTCATTTTGATTCCATACGGGGCCGTTCTGCGAAGGCGCATTATATGGCTGCTGCCACGGTGTTCCTCCGGCATATCCGGGGGTCGGATTTGCTCCTCCGTTGAATCCGGCTGTCTGATTATTTTCTGTATTTGTGTAATTATCGGTTTGCCCTGTAATATTTTCACCGTTTTCTGAGCTATATCCGGCAGTTCTGTTTGTTTGGGTATTTTCATTTTCGTTAAAGCCGTTATAGGGTGTATTTTTGTCATTAAACATGGCGATCATCCTTTCATATTTGTCATGCTTTCCGGAAATACCGGAATTATTTTTCTTTGTGATTTTATTATAAACAGCTTATGTGATGAATATATGATGAAAAGAAAAAAAGTTACTGAAATGAGCATGATTTATATATGATATATTTTTATTCTATCATTCATTTGAGATTGATTTATTAATAGAATGTTAAATTATTCTCCCGTTAATTTTTTGTTCAAACTTTTATCACCAATATGCGGTATACTGAAACATAAAATGTTTATTTAATATTTGTAGGAAAAAGGGATGGTCATATGTTCGGAAATAAGGTTATCATGGATGCGCTTAGCGAATACCGCTTTAAAATAGAGCTTCATTGTCATTCATTCCCTGCAAGCGTATGCGGAGATTTTTCCCCGGAAGAAACGGTGAAAATATATTCGGATCTTGGGTACGATGCTATCGTGCTTACAAACCATTTTCACCGCGGACAGCTTTTAAAAGGTGAAAGTGACGCGGAATATATCCGGAGATATACTGATGACTATTTGCGTGCTTATGCCGAAGGAGACCGCCTCGGAGTTAAAGTTATATTCGGAATGGAGATCCGTTTTACGGACAACAGTAATGATTATCTTGTATACGGGGTTGATGAGATAGGTGCGGCAGAGCTGTTTTTGCATCTTTCGAGAAATCTTGCGGAATTTCGCCGAGATTATAAAAACGACGGAATGATACTTATTCAGGCGCATCCGTGCCGTCACGGATGTGTACGTGCTGAGCCGGAGCTTCTTGACGGTGTGGAGGTTTTGAATCTTCATCCTTTTCATAACGGTGCGATCGGATTTGCCGCAAAATTTGCGCATGAAACAAAAGGGATAATTACATCAGGAAGCGATTTCCACCATCCGGGAACTGCCGGTCTCGGAGGCATATATACAAAAACACTTCCTTCAGATACTCATGAACTTACGGAGATACTGCGAAGCGGCGACTATCTTCTTGATATAGGCGGAATCCCGGCAATTCCTGATTTTATGCGGCGGTGATATATAATGGAAGAATTGAATATAGACCTTTTACTTGATATATATAAATATAGAATAGAGCTTCACAGTCATTCTTTTCCCGCAAGCCAATGCAGCAGGATATCGCCTGAAGAGTTAGTGCGCTTATGTGCTGAGGCAGGCTATGATGCGGTAACGCTTACAAATCACCTGTATTCATTTATGCAGCAGGAGGGCGAGTGCGCGGAAAAGACTATTGAAAGATACGCAGACGATTACAGACGTGCCTGCGCAGAGGGGGAACATCTCGGGATTCAGGTATATTTCGGTATTGAGATACGTTTTGACGACTGTGCTAACGATTATCTTGTATATGGGGCCGACGAAAAAACAGCTGCCGATATTCTTACATATCTGTCACGCGGACTTTCTGAGCTTCGCGCTTCATATCATAATGATGATATGCTGATCATTCAGGCACATCCCGGACGTGACGGAATGATTTATGCCGATCCTTCTCTTATAGACGGGATAGAGGTTATAAATCTTCTGAGCGAACAGAAGACCCGCAACAGCATTGCGGCTGCGTTCGGACGCGATGTAAATAAAGTTCTTACTGCCGGCAGCGATCTGCATTTTGCAGGAACGCACGGTAACGGAGGTATCTACACAAAGATTCTTCCGCGTAACAGTGCTGAACTTGCGTCGCTTCTGCGGTCGGGCGATTATCTTCTGAATATGAGCGGACTTCCCGTAATTCCGCGCTATGTTATAAAAGGATGTATGTAAATGAAAGAAATTATACTTTGCAAATACGGAGAGATCGTTCTTAAAGGTCTCAATAAAAAGCAGTTCGAGGTTATTATGCTTAAGCAGATCGCGCGCAGGGTAGCTGCGTTCGGTCACTTCAATATTACAAGCGCTCAGAGCGTGGCATATATCGAGCCTCTTCCGTCGGAGGACGAGTTCGGCGAGGAACCGGATATCGACGGGGCTGTAGAAGCGGTACGTAAGATTTTCGGGATCGTTTCGGTTTCACGCGCGGCAGTGACCGAAAAAAATGTCGATGCTATTATTGCTACCGCTAAGGATTATATTATTCCTGAACTTAAAAGCAAGGGTTGTAAGACATTTAAGGTTGAGGGAAAGCGCGGCGATAAGACGTTCCCTCTTACTTCCCCCGAACTTTCAGCTGAGGTCGGGGCAGCGATTCTTAAAAGCGCTCCGTGGTTGCGTGTAAATGTGACTGTTCCCGATGTAACAGTTAAGGTTGAGATAAGAGCTAAGGCTGCTTATGTTCATGCGGGATCGCTTAAAGGTGCAGGCGGACTTCCAGTAGGCTCAGGCGGACGCGGCATGCTGCTTCTTTCAGGCGGAATCGACAGTCCGGTTGCAGGATGGATGATGGCAAAGCGCGGAGTGGCGCTTGACGCTGTTCACTTTGAAAGCTTTCCTTATACGAGTGAGCGCGCGAGGGAAAAGGTGTTTGAGCTTGCCCGTCTTATGTCGGAATGGTGCGGAAGTATAAATGTGCATGTAATATCGCTAACAAAGATACAGGAAGAACTCAGGAAAGCGCATGTCGACGACTACTTTACTCTGCTTCTCCGTCGGTATATGATGCGTCTTGCGTGCCGTACAGCCGAAAGGTTCGGATGTGATTCACTGATCACCGGAGAGAGTCTCGGTCAGGTTGCAAGTCAGACTATGGGCGCATTCGGTGTTACGAACAGCGTTTGTGACAGGGTTGTATTCCGTCCTTGTATCGGTATGGATAAAGAGGAGATCGTATCGGTCGCACGTAAGATCGGAACGTTTGAAACATCCATTCTGCCGTATGAGGATTGCTGTACGGTATTTACTCCTAAGCATCCTAAAACTAAACCCGAGCTCGCCAAGGTTATTGCTCAGGAAAATAAGCTTGATTTTGCCGCGCTTGAAGACGAGGCGTTTGATAGCATGTATACACATGTAATAAAATAAAAACAGATCCGGCAGATGTCCGGTATACCTTAAAAGTCAGATATTTTTTGAAGTATACCGACAAGGACTGCGCCGGATTTATTTTATATTATAATATTAAACAAGCGTTTCGGCAAGTGCGAGAGCGCTGTCTGAATTCTCGCAGAAATGTTCAGAGCCGAGCGTATCGGTGAAGCCGCATTTTTTCATTACGGAGAGTGGCTGCGGACGGATATCAGCGATAACAATGCTGATATTTTCTTTTGAGCAGGTATTGTATAAGGAGGAAAGTGCATTCATCGCTGTGTTGTCAAGTGACGATACTCCAGCCATATTTATTATAATACATTTTGTGTCGGTTTCAGGCTTTATGCTTTGCAGCTTATCAGCGGCACCAAAGAACAGCGGACCTGTAATGTCAATCATGTATAGTCCGTCAGTTTTTGTGCTGTCAGCGGAGCGCATGTTTACGCATGTCTCGCTTGCAGAGCGTTTTACGAAAAGTACGAAGGTAAGTATCATGCCTGCTGCTATAGCTGCAACAAGATCAAATACTACAGTGAGAACGAAAGTAGTTACAAGTACTGTTATGTCACTTTTAGGTGCTGTTTTTATGAGATGTTTGAATTCCCTCCATTCGCTCATATTATATGCTACCATGAAAAGGATTGCAGCGATAGTCGGCATTGGAATAAGTTCTGCGAGCGGCATAAGGAACAGAAGAACGAGCAGAAGAATTACAGCGTGTACCATTCCCACGACAGGGGTTTTGCCTCCGTTTTTAATGTTAGCGGCGGTTCTTGCGATAGCGCCGGTTGCTGGGATTCCTCCGAAACAAACCGATGCGATGTTACCGATGCCCTGTGCTACAAGCTCTGCATTCGAATTGTGATGCGATCCGATCATTTTGTCGGCAACAACACACGATAGGAGCGATTCGATCGCTGCGAGTACCGCAATTGTTACGGCATTGGAAAATACCGCGGCTATCTTTGAAAAGCTGAAATCAATTCCTCCTATTGTAGGATGAGGAAGACCTGAAGGAATCGGGTAAAGCTCGCCGATCGTATATACTCCGTCGTCAAGTCCGGGAATGAAAGCTACCATAAGCGCTCCGGCTATTACTGCGATCAGCGACGGCGGAACACGCTTTTCGAATTTGGGATAGATAATAAGGATAGCAAGGCAGACCGCTCCGACAAGCAGCGCTTGCCAACTGAATGTGGATATTGCATCCCAGTTTGCTTTGAGCTTGTCAAGTGCTTCGATAGGTTTTACACCGTCGGCATATTTGAGTCCGAGGAAATCCTTTATCTGTCCTATGAAGATCGTAACGGCGATACCCGAAGTAAAACCTGTTGTTATTGTTATAGGAATATACTTGATAAGCGCGCCGAATTTGAGTATACCCATCAGTATGAGAAGAATTCCGGCAATAATCGTTGCCAGAATAAGTCCGTCCATTCCCTGCGAAGCGACAATTCCTGCTACAATTGTTGCGAAAGCGGCGGTCGGACCGGCGATCTGAACGCGGCTTCCTCCGAGAAAGGATACGATAAATCCTGCTGCTATAGCGGTATATACGCCGCATGCGGGTTCAACACCGGACGCGAGTGCAAGCGCTATCGAAAGCGGCAGCGCAATAATAGCGACAATTATTCCCGCCGTCAGATCTTTTACAAATTGCGGTGCTGTGTAATTCTTGATAACCAAAAAAAATTTCGGTTTCAGATAAAAATTTTTCAAAAGGTTGTCCTCCTGCTTGAAATGCATAAAAAATTCCGGATTTTTGCCGGAACTGAGCAAATTTAAAATATAACTGCCCTTTTGCTCATTGTAGCACAGAACTTTGCTATACACAATCGGACAAAATAACAAACTTTTTATTAAATAACGCCGTTTTACGTATCTTTTTCCTAACGCCCGATAGTTTATTATACTTTGTGTGTGGTATTGTATTTGGGTTTTAGTGCAAAATTTGTAAACTTAAAACTTTGTATTAAGTTATTATATCCGGATTCTGTTTTAAATTATGAAGCAGCAAATTTACACTCAGTATAAAATCTGTATTTACAAATTTTAAAGTATATGGTATAATATACTATGTATTATTATATTAAAATGAAGTACATTGACCGATTGGCATAAAACCCTGGGAGGGAAACAGACATGGATGAGATTAAATACGGAAAGGATACCGCTCCGCAGCGGTTCGGAGGAGTTCCGGTATTTACTGTGATACTGATCGCGGCACTGTCTGCAGTTACCGCAGGCAAGGCTGTTTCAGGTCCTTATGACGGTACGTTTTGGCTTGTCCTTGCTGCTGCGTTTACGGCGTTTCTTTTTAGGATAACAAATTCTGTACTTCCCTTGCTTTTACCGCTTGCAGGCGCTTTATGCGGAGCTGTTATATTCAGACAACCTCCTGTATGGCCGTTGGCTGCGATCTCAACAGGTTATTTCCTGTCGTTGTCGTCACTTGGGAAAATGCGGAAAAACACGGCATTTATTTGCTCTGCGGCATTTGCTCTTGCTGCTGCGCTGCTGCATTTTACTGCACTTGCCGCAATTGGAGGTAATTTGTCTTTTGAAGGCATTACTGCAGAGATTGTGAGACCTTATACTGAACTTAAAGCATTATATGCCGAGTATTCATCATACTTTGCAGAATATGGTATGGCAGTAGACGAATCAACGCTTCGCATGCTTAAAAACGATTTTGTAAGATTCTCTCCTGCTCTTGCAATAGATGCGGTGCTTATTGTTACGTGGCTTGCATATTTAGGTCTGTCGGTCCTTTCGAGATTTTTTACTGTTGATATGCCGGATTACGGACGTGGATTCAGCATGAGTATGATTTCGGCATATATCTTTACAGCAGCGTATTTTGTAGCGGTTGTTTCAGGTATAGACGGAGGAGGAGTTGTTTCTGCGGCTGCGAGCAACATTGTTTCGGTACTTGTACCGGGTTTTACAGCGGTAGGATTTACCGGTATTCTCAGAAGAGTAAAGCGTAAAACACGCGGCGGATTTTTATATGTGTCCTATCTTGTTCTTTCAGTAATGCTTATTTTGTCTAGTTTAGGTACTGTTACCGTAGTATATATTTTTGCAGGAGTTGTTTACACATTCTATTCCGGGTTCCGGGAAAAGAGAAAAAAAACTTGAAAGACAAGTAATTACATACGGTACAGTTTAACGGAGGACTTTTTCTGTGTGGAAAAAAGTAACTGAAAAAATAAAGAAGCACCGATTTAGACGGATGCTGCCCTATATAATAATTTCTTATATATTTGTTCTTTTTCCGTCCCTTGCCATACTCATAGGAGGTGAAAAAGGGCTTTCATCGGTTGCAGTGGCGGCTATTTTGCTTTATATACCTGCTGTAATTCTTGTTTACATTCTGATTGGAATGTTATTTCCCCGTATAAATGCATTAGACGATACAGACGTATCGGATAGCGATACGTCTGTATTTGGTGTGTTATCATCGGTAAAGACACCGGTAATTATTTTTGACAACAACGGTATAATTGTGTGGTTTAACCGTAGTTTTATGCTGTGCGGCGGGTTTTCTGATTCAATATACGGAGAAAATATAGAAAAACTTTGCGGAATATCCGCTGAAGAATTGCTCACATCCGAGTCAGATATCGGACATGAGTATGCACGGTTTGGCAGAACATGGGGTGTAAAGGGCTATCGTATGACACTCCGCGGAAAACAGTATATAATGAGTATATGGCATGACCGCAGTGAGACGGCGGCGCTTTACGACCGTATAAACCGGGAGGCTTCGGTTGTTGCATATATTATGATCGACAATCTTGAGGAACTGATGCAATATGTTCAGGAGCAATACCGTACAGTTGCAGGAGAGGTGGAATCGGTTCTTAAGGAATGGGCGGAATCGGTCGGAGGTATATTCAGGGAATACGAACGCGAACGGTATTTATTTATTTTTGAAGCAGTTCATCTTCAGGATTTTATCGAACACAGATTTGATATACTTGATAAAGTACGGGAGATCCGGATAGGAAACGGCAATATGCCGGTGACAATATCAGTCGGAATATCAGGCAGTGCCGGCAACCTTGCGGACAAGGACCGTGCAGCGCGAAGTGCGCTTGATATGGCGCTTCAGCGCGGAGGAGACCAGGTCGTTGTCAAATCTGAATCGGGACTTGAATTTTACGGCGGACGCAGTAAAGGGGTATCAAAGAGAACAAAGGTGCGGGCGCGCGTTGTTGCAAATGCTCTTGCGGTTGCAATATCTCAAAGCTCCAATGTAATTATTATGGGACACCGAAACGCAGACTTTGATTCGCTCGGATCGTGTGTAGGTATAGCTAGACTTGCCATGTTCTGCGGTGTTAAGGTAAATATAATTGTAAATGACCGGGATCCTAATCTGAAAAAAGCATTGGAAAAGCTTAAAAAAATTCCGGAATATCTCAGTATATTCGTCGGAGCGGCCGAGGCACAGGAGATGATAACTTCCGAGACTTTGCTTGTAATCTGCGATGTTAACAACCGTGAGAAATTTGAGGCTCCGGAAATTGCCGACAACGTATTTAACACAGTAATAATAGATCATCACAGAAAAACAGCGGAATATCCTATAAATCCCGTTATAACATATATAGAGCCCTCGGCATCTTCTGCCTGCGAGCTTGTGGTAGAGATACTTGAGCAGTCGATTCAGGCAGGAACGCTTCCTAAGGATGAAGCGGATATTATGTTTGCAGGTATTATTCTTGATACAAAGCAATTTTCACGTAATACACATACCCGCACATTCAGCGCGGCATTATATCTGCGCAGTGAGGGTGCTGATCCGGCTGACATTGAAGAGCTTTTCAAGACGGATCTCAATGAATTTATCAGTGAAGCAAAATTTGAATCCGGAGTTGAAATATATCGGTCTGTTATTGCGATTTCAATGAGTATAAGTGAGAATGCTGCGCCGTTTGACCGTGTTGCGGCAGCAAAGGCGGCTGACAAGCTGCTTAATGTCGAGGGAGTTGAGGCCTCTTTTGCAATATGCTGTGTGGATGATTGTATTCATATAAGCGCAAGATCAGCCGGAGCTATTAATGTGCAGCTTATAGTTGAAAAGATCGGAGGCGGAGGACGGTTTGATGTTGCCGCAACACAGCTTCGTGATGTATCGCCGGAGGACGCGCGTGCAATGCTCCTCGGCGCAATAGATGCATATCTTGATGAGATATAGGATCTTTACTTATTTTCCGAGACGGTCATACGAATGCTTGGATAATTAAAATAAAAAATGAAATGAAAGGATTGATATATAAATGAAAGTAATTCTTACACAAGATGTAAAAGCACAGGGAAAAAAGGGACAGCTTATAAACGTATCAGACGGATATGCGAGAAACTATCTTTTTCCCAAAGGACTTGCGGTTGAGGCGAACAATCAGGCGCTCAATGATATGAAAAACAAAGAAATGGCTAAGGCGCATAAAATTGAGGTAGAACGCGGAGAGGCGAATGAGATAAAGGAAAGACTCGAAGGATGCTGCGTTAAAATCAGTGCTGCCGGCGGTACAGACGGACGTCTTTACGGTTCAGTAACGTCAAAGGATGTTGCCGAAGCTCTTGAACAGCAGTTTGGAATATCAATTGACCGCCGTAAGATAGATATGGATGCAGTCAGATCGTATGGTAATTTCTCCTTTGATGTTAAGCTTTATAACGGTGTGACAGGAAAAATTAATCTCATTGTAGTGGAAAAGTAAGTCATTAATAAAGTAAAATTTGGCGGAATGTTTATAGTGCAGATATGTTTTCGCCGGAATAAATAGAAAAGAACGGAATTTAATTATGGAATTTCAGGATGTTCAAAGACAGCTTCCCGTTTCTATTGAAGCGGAACAAGCTGTACTCGGATCGGTGCTTGTAGATCCGGACAGCCTAAATCAGGTGGCGGATTTTTTAACGGCTGATTCGTTTTCCACCGATTATCACCGCGAGATATGGCTCGCAATGAAAGAGCTGTATCTCCATGACCGGAATATTGACGTAGTTACTCTGATAGATATTCTTGTTAAGCGCGGAGTTTATAAAAATGATGAAGAAGGCCGTGCGTATATAACAATACTTGCTGAACTTGTTCCGGTAGCTGCAAATATTAAGGATTATGCTGTTATAGTACGTGATAAAAGCCTGCTCAGACAGCTTATCGAGGCTTGTTCGGAAATAACCGAGACGGCATTTGCAGCACATGATGAGGTAGAGACTATTCTTGAACGGGCTGAACAGAAGATATTTTCTATTGTACAGGGTAATAACAACAGAAATTTTACACATATCAAAGATGTTCTTGTAGGAGTATACGACTATCTGCGTAAACTGAATATTGATCCCGATTCGATGAAAGGAATCCCTACAGGCTTTGGCGATCTTGACAGAGTGCTTGTCGGACTGGGAGAGAGTGATCTTGTACTTGTCGGTGCGAGACCAGGTATGGGAAAAACCTCTTTTGCACTTAATATTGCTTCTTCTGCTGCAAAAAATACAAAAAAAGCGGTTGCGGTATTTTCTCTTGAGATGTCATGTGAACAGCTTGTTCAGAGAATGATATCAAGTGAGGCGCTTATAGATTCTTATGTTATGCGTAACGGCAACCTTTCGGGAGATGACTGGAAAAATCTTGCTCATGCAGCCTCCGCGCTTTCCGAATGTGATATCTGGATCGATGATACTACCGGAATATCTGTTACCGGAATGAAAGCAAAGCTTCGCAGACTTAAAAATCTCGGACTTGTAGTTATCGACTACCTACAGCTTATGACAGCTGACAGGCAGAGCGATAACCGTGCGCAGGAGGTATCAGATATTTCGCGTAATCTTAAACTGCTTGCAAAGGAGCTTCATGTACCGGTTATATGCTGCGCTCAGCTTAACCGTTCAACAGAATCGAGAACAGAGAAGATCCCTATGCTGTCTGACCTCCGCGATTCCGGAGCGATCGAGCAGGATGCCGACATTGTAATGTTTTTGTACAGACCTGAATATTATAATGATTCAAAAGAGTCAAAGGGCGGAACTGTTGATATACAGCAGAATATTGCTCAGGTCATAGTTGCAAAGAACCGTCACGGAGCAACCGGAAAGATTGATATGGGTTGGTTCGGTCAGTATACTAAATTTACATCTCTGTCTGATCTGAATGATCAGACTGCTGTGAGATGAACGGCGCTCAGACTTACGTGCAGCCCGGTTCAGATCAGTTTTTAAGAGATGAGAGCGGAGGAAACGTTTCATCTCCGCCGGGTTTTAATCAGAACGGTAGGGTTTTGCACGGTGGCGGTGAAGTAATTTGTGCTGTTCGCCGCGCGGCATCACGCGGAACTATGCTGATTGAGGGTTCTAAAGTTCTTGTAGCGTTCAGCGGCGGGGCAGATTCGACCGCGCTTTTATTTGGGCTTTATACAGTTGCTGATGAACTTGGAATATGTTTAGGGGCATTTCATCTTAATCATCGTATACGTGGTGATGAGGCTTTACGTGATGAACTGCACTGTA
>CALGZV010000357.1 GCA_937934385.1 uncultured Clostridia bacterium
ATTTGCATAGCAAATATGATTCCCGTATTCGGGGAAAGCGAAAGGGTGAAAGGCTCACGTTTAAGACGGCTCATGCCGCACCCACAATTAAAAACTATCCCTCACGACGGCTTACGTCAAGCTCCATATTCAAAAAGGCGTTCTATTTTGCCAAACTTCGAAAATTGCATTTGCGCAGCAATGCAATTTGGAAGGTCGCGGTATGTATCTTTCTTTTATAAAATAACATAACCTGAAAGCCTGCTATCACTCAGACTTTCCCCAAGCCATACCATGCAAAGTAAAGAATAATAAACAAAGGAACATAATAACAATGTCAATGCTCAACATAAACGATGTTCTCGAAACGATCAACATGATACGCGAAGAGAACCTCGATATCCGAACGGTAACAATGGGAATCTCGCTGCTTGATTGCGCGAGCGACGACGCGGATCGCTTCTGCGACCGCATATATGATAAGATCACGCACGGCGCGGAACAGCTTGTTCCTGTCGCACAGCAGATCGAAAAGGAGATCGGAATACCGATCATAAATAAGCGTATTTCGGTAACTCCGATAGCGATAGCAGGCGGCGCGCTCAGTCCGGACGGATTTGTAAAGGCTGCCAAAGCTCTTGACCGCGCGGCTGATACGCTCGGAATCAATTTTATCGGAGGTTTCGGCGCACTCGTCCAAAAAGGAATGACGACGGGCGACAGAAATCTTATCGACGCAATTCCGGAGGCGCTTGCCTGTACGGGAAAGGTCTGCTCGTCGGTAAATGTCGCTTCGACAAAAGCGGGAATAAATATGGACGCGATAATAAAAATGGGAGCGGCGATCAAAAGGACCGCCGAGCGTACCGCCGCGGACGCGTCGATAGGCTGTGCAAAGCTTGTCGTGTTCTCAAACGTTCCGGAGGATAACCCGTTTATGGCGGGCGCATTCCACGGCGTCAGCGAGCCGGACCGCGTTATAAACGTCGGCGTGTCAGGCCCCGGAGTTGTGGCAAGCGCGATAAAACGCGCAGGAGATTGCTCGCTCGACGAGCTTGCGGATGTTATCAAAAAGACGGCGTTCAAGATAACAAGAATGGGACAGCTCGCGGCGCATGAAGCGTCTGAAAGACTCGGCGTGCCGTTCGGAATAGTCGATCTGTCGCTCGCGCCTACCCCCGCGATCGGCGACTCGGTAGCCGAGATACTCGAAGAAATGGGACTTCAGTCGACGGGCGCACACGGAACGACCGCAGCGCTCGCAATGCTCAACGACGCGGTAAAGAAGGGCGGAACAATGGCGTCATCGCACGTCGGCGGACTCTCCGGTGCATTTATTCCGGTGTCGGAGGACGCGGGAATGATCGACGCCGTAAACCGCGGCGCGCTGACGATAGAAAAGCTCGAGGCAATGACTGCGGTATGCTCTGTCGGTCTCGATATGATAGCGATACCCGGCGATACGCCGGAGGCGGTCATCTGCGGAATGATCGCGGACGAGATCGCAATAGGAATGATAAACGGTAAGACTACCGCGGTGCGCGTTATCCCTGCGATAGGTAAGACTGTAGGCGATGAGGTGTCCTTCGGCGGACTTCTCGGCAGAGCGCCGATAATGCAGGTAAACGGATATTCGCCCGAAAAATTTATCTCGCGCGGCGGACGCATCCCCGCTCCGATCCATAGTCTACGTAACTAAGGAGAGACGGTGCGAGGGACTTTCGGGAATATATGCAAAAAAGCTTCGCTTTTTTCTTCGAATAAAGCCTAAAAAAATTGCATGTAATTCTCTGCGCTTCCCAAAGCTTTTAAGAGGGGCTGAGTTCGTCTACAACGAACTCAGGAAAAAGCTTTGCTTTTTCCTGAAACGGCGAAGCCTTTTCAGCTTCTCAGGCATGTGTGACGAAGCTTGTGCGTAATATTCAGCGCGACCATATGCGCACAGTCGCGCTGAATCATTTGTATAAACCGCCGCTGATTTGCCCAAGAAAAAGATCCATTCAGTTAAAAGTTTTTGGATTCTTAAACCTTTTTTCAAAAAGGTTTACTACGCACGAGCGATAGCGTGCGTAGCGCCGCACGGAGACATCATTTCCCCCCTGAAATCTAAGAAAGAAACGGTCATATTTATGAAGAATTTGAATTATGCAAGCGTAAATCTTGATGTACTCGAGAAGAACTATGCGGCGATCAAACGTCAGACAGGCGACTCGCGCGTTATATGTGTCGTCAAAGCGGACGCATACGGTCACGGACTTATCCAGTGCGTGCGCCGGCTGCGTAGCTGCGGCGCGTCGTATTTTGCAGTAGCGAATATGACAGAAGCACTGAAAGTACGTGAAGTCACTCATCATTCACAGATAATTATACTCGGATACACACCGCCGGAAGACGCGCCGATACTCGCGGAAAACGATCTGACTCAGGCTGTTTTTTCGTATCAGTACGCGTCGGCGCTCGGCTCGGCGGCAATGGCGACCGGACGGCAGAACACCGTCAAGGTACATATAGCGATCGACACAGGAATGAACCGTATCGGCTTCGGCTGCGACCGCACCGGAATAAACTCGATCATCAAGACCTGCTCGCTGCCGGGACTTGATGTTCGCGGAGCATATACGCATTTTGCGTGCGCGGACGATCCTGACAGTGATATGACCGAAATGCAGATAGCGCGATTCGATAAGGCGATCGATGAGATCGAGCAGAAATGCGGCAAGCTTGCGATGAAGCACGTATGCAACAGCGCCGGAATAATAAGATATCCTGATCAGAGCCGCGACGCAGTCAGGGCGGGTATTTCTCTGTACGGACTTGATCCGTCGGAAAAGGTCAGCTCGGACGGCTTTACTTCGCCTGTAATGGAGCTTTATACAACGGTAACTCATATTCATACGATGAAAGCAGGCGAATGTGCGGGTTACGGCGCGGATTTCAAGGCGGAGCGTGACACGAAGATAGCGACGCTTTCGATCGGCTATGCCGACGGATTTTTCCGCGACGGCTGGATCCGCAAGCATCAGGGGCGGCAATGCTGGATTGAAGGGGAAACCGGCGACTTTGTCGGGCGGATCTGCATGGATCAGATGCTTGTAGATATAACGGACGCGCCGTTGGTAAAGGTCGGTGACAAGGTCAGACTTTTCGGAAGAGGTATGGTGAGCGCCGACGATGTTGCGTCAAGAGCCGGAACGATAGGATATGAGGTAGTCAGCGGAATAGGAAAGCGCGTGCCGAGAGTGTATCAGTAAGGGGAAGTTGTTTCTTCGTAAAGAAACAACAAAGAAAGTTTGAGTTGTATCAGACTTTCAAGTAATGTTTTATCAAGCATTTCTTTGCCATACAGCAAAGAAACGCTTGGCAAAGAAAATGTACCAAAGGAAGAGGAACGTGCGGCGTTCCTCTTCCTTTGGATTCCATCTCTTCACGCACACGCCGAGCGCGGCGTGGCGGCAGAAAGAAAGGAGTTTTACTTGGTCCCGTCGTCGGTCGGTCATTATGACCTTCCGACGGGACGCTAACCCGACGTGAGCCGTCGTTAATGGTATAGTTTTGACTATGGGTTTTACGTAAGCTGTTGCGGAAGATGTATTCAACATAAACTACTTATTACGGAAAGCAAAGCTTTCCGAGTTTTTGCGAATGCAAAAATTCTACAGACTGTAGCGGTAGATACGAATTTGCAAATCAGTTATTCTGATCGCCCAACAGTCACGCCTCATTGGGCGTATAAGCTTCCGCACACCTGCCTAAGAAAAAATCCTCAGTTAAAAGTTCTTTGCCAGGCTTTCTTTCTGCGCATAATTTGCAAAGCAAATTTGCGCAGCGACGCACGTATCCCCGTCGGAGACATTCGATTCTATAGGAGTAAAAAACATGGATAAACAAAAACTGCCGGATACGGTCGCGCTGGATGACGACCGCGGCGCACTTGTAATAATAGATCAGCGTGAGCTGCCGCGGCGGACGGTAATGCTGGAGCTGACCGAGCAAAAGGACATATTTGACGCGATAAAGACGCTTGCGGTGCGCGGCGCACCGGCGATCGGAGTATCGGCGGCGATAGGGATTTACCTTGCCGCAAGACAGATAGTAAAAGAGGATCCTCTGTGCGGATATGCGGAATTTGCGGAGCGCTTTTCGATGGCGAAGGATTATCTTGCATCGTCGAGACCGACGGCGGTGAACCTGTTCTGGGCGCTTGACCGCATGCAGGCTACCGTGAAAAGATCGGCGGATAAAACACCGTCCGATATCGCGAAGCTGCTGCGCGCGGAAGCGATCGCGATCCGTGATGAAGATATAGAGTCATGCCGGAGAATAGGAGAAAACGGACTTGCGCTGCTGCACGACGGCGACGGCATACTGACACACTGCAATGCGGGACAGCTTGCGGCGGTGAGATACGGCACTGCGCTTGCGCCGATACATCTCGGACATGAGCGCGGATATAAATTCAGAGTGTACTGCGACGAGACGCGTCCGCTGCTTCAGGGCATGCGGCTTTCGGCATACGAGCTTGCGGCGGCGGGAATAGACACGACGGTGATATGCGATAATATGGTTTCGTCGGTAATGAAGCAGGGACTTGTAAACGCGGTCATAGTCGGTGCGGATCGCATAGCGGCGAACGGGGATACCGCAAATAAGGTCGGAACGTCGGGAGTTGCGATACTTGCAAAGTATTACGGAATACCGTTTTACGTTGCTGCTCCGCAGTCGACCTTCGATCCGATGACGCCGGACGGCGATTCTATCGTTATAGAGCAGCGTGGCGGAGACGAGATAGGCGGACTGTGGTTTAAGGAGCCGCTCGCTCCGGATAATGCGCATGCATATAATCCTGCGTTCGATGTGACAGATCATACGCTTATAACCGGATATATTACCGACTATGGAGTTCAAATGAATCCGATGTGTTAATAAACTTCCGTACACAGGTGATTTTATCGCTTTGCGATACGGACATTCAGGATCTGAGGTGTATTTCGGCATAATGTAGGAAAGGAATGATAAAAATGACAGAAGAGAAGCTTCCTTATATGACGGCTGAAGAAGCCGCCGGGGCGATAATAGATATAGGAAGAAAGCTGTATGAAAAGGGAATGGTAGCGTCGAATGACGGAAATATAAGCGTCCGTATCGGCGATGATGCGGTTATGATAACGCCGACAGGAGTATCCAAGGGCGCACTGACACGGGAGATGCTGCTGACGGTGACACTTGACGGAGAACTGATCGACGGAAGCGCGAAAAAATCTACAGAAACCGCGATGCATTTGCGGCTGTATAAGGAAAACCCGGAGATCCGCGTAGCAGTGCATGCACATCCGGCATTTGCAACATCGTTTGCGATTGCAGGAATAGCGCTCGACGCGCCGATATATCCCGAGGCTTTTGCAATCGTAGGAGAAGTACCGCTTGCGCCGTATGCCACACCGGGCACGCAGGAGGTTCCGGATTCGATAGCGCCGTTTGCATGTACGCATAATGCGGTGCTGCTTTCGAATCACGGAGCGCTGACATGGGGGAAAACGCCTGGGCAGGCTTATTTCCGAATGGAATCGCTCGAGGGTTACGCAAGAGTAACGATGTATTCGAAATATATTCTCGGATCGGCGAGGGAACTTACATCTGATCAGCTGAAAAAAATACATATATTTGACTGATGCATTTTGAACGTGATTTTTTGTCATATAATGGAATGACATGTGTTGATATTGAACAAAAATAACAAGATTTTCTTTTGTGCAAAACGCAGAAAAAAAGACGCGGAAATTGTCTAGATTGAACAAAAAATATTTAAAATAATGTTAAATAAGTAAACAAGAGCTTTATTAATAAAAAAGTAATCGTAATTTAATTTTGCATGCTTCCGGGCATACAAAAACAAGACGTAAGGCGGTAAAAAAGCTAAAAAACAGCGAAAAAAAGGCGATTTCCGGCTGTAAAAGGATATAAAAAGAAATATAAAAAAATGTGCCCTGATATGGTTTTTATACTCGGTATCAGGTGTCATAAAAGCTCGGAAAAGGCTGTAAATTGCGGGACTTGTTAATAAAATACACAAAATTCCGTACTTGACTTTTGATTATATATATGATATTATTTAATGTATGAAAAAATCCTGAAAAAGCC
>CALGZV010000358.1 GCA_937934385.1 uncultured Clostridia bacterium
GACGCTGCATCTGCTTTCAGTGCATGTTCCTTTACATCCTTCACTCGGACTGTAAGCGAACGCTCGCCGAAAGTCACATTTATAACATCGCCTTCTTTTACATCATATGAAGCCTTTACCAGGCGGCCGTTCACAGAAATATGCGATGCATCGCATGCTTCATTAGCAACAGTCCGCCGTTTTATAATACGTGAAACCTTTAAAAATTTATCTATACGCATTTTTCTTCCTTTCAGAACGGTATGAAATAATAATTCAGTCATTTCACAACGTTCGTTTTACCACTGGCAAAACATTTGTTTTGCATTTCTTTAAATTTTTTCAACCTGTTTTTATCCGAGCTTTTCCTTTAAAGTCTTTCCGCTGCTGAAAGACACACGGCATGACGGTGCGACCGTCATAGTCTCTCCTGTATATGGATTGCGTCCTTCATGTTCTCCGCGTATCCTTGCTTCAAAGGTGCCGAATCCCGAGATCATAACCTTACCGTCAGAAGCAAGTGCATCTCCTATTACATCAAAAACAGCGGCAACCATCGTTTCAATATCTTTCTTTCTGAATCCGGTAAGCTGCGTCACTGCGGCTATCATATCAGATCTTGTCATTGCCAATATCTCCTGCTGTAAACTTCCTTATTTTTCATTATAAACTGTATTTTCAGCCTTACGCACACGTTCTGTCATCGCGTCACACGCCTCGTATAACTGCTGTTCAGCCTCAATTCCGCTATCTTTCGCTTTACAAACTATACGCAAAAGATCTGCGCCGACCGAACTGTCATCCTCCGAAGGCATCGCTGCACAGGCATATCCTCCCTTTACAGCCCGTCCGTACATTTTTTCCGCGCGCATAAGCGCGGGAAGCGAACGTGCAACACTTTCAAGTGTTTCGGTCACCGTACTCTGATGCTTGGATTTCTGCTTTATTGCATCCCAATTGCTAAGAACAGCTCCGACAGTATCAGCCTGAACATCTGAAAAAACATGCGGATGTCTCAGAACAAGCTTACGGCACACCTCATTTGCCACGTCGTCAAGTGAGAAGCTTCCTTTTTCCTCCTCCATGCAGGTATGGAACACTACCTGGAGAAGCACGTCTCCGAGTTCCTCACGCAGAAGCGGAATATCTGAATTATCTATTGCTTCAACAGCTTCATAAGTTTCCTCTATAAAATTATTGCGTATACTTTCATGCGTCTGTACCTTATCCCAAGGGCATCCGTCCGGAGCGCGAAGCATTGAAATTATTGCACGAAGATCGTCAATTCCCATCAAAGCTTCTGTTTTGTACTTTTTAATTATTTCTTCTTTTTTCATAATTACTTCCGATCTTTTAAAGTTCAGGTTTTGCTTTTAAACAGTCCTATCTTTTGAAGAGAGGCGAGAATACGGTCTCCTTTAGGGAACATTTTGATATCGTCATCATCAATACCACGCAATGCAATAAGTGCGATAAAATATATCACTGCCGCTGCGGCCACAGCCAAAACAGTAACAAGCTTTCCCTGCATTCTTGTCTCAAGCAGACAGAGAGTTCCGAACGCGCCTGACATAGAAATTACCGATGCGACGAGCGGTTTGAAAAAGGTACGAAACACAGCAGGTGTAACACCCGTATACTTTGACATGAAATATACGTTGAATACGGTTATAACGACATAGCAGATAACTGTCGATATAGGCGCTCCGTATATTCCGATCTCCGGAATTCCTATAAGAATAAAGCTTGATATCATTTTTACAACAGAACCGGCAACAAGAGATACTATAGGCAGATTCTGTTTACCGTGCGCCTGAAGCACTGCATTCGTAATTGAAAGCATACATACAAAAAAGATAGAAATTGAAAGTATAGACAGCGGCTTTGCAGCAAGTTTTGAACTGTCTGCATTATAGAGCAGTCTGAGCAAAGGTTCGGACATAACACATATTCCGACGGTACACGGTATCGAAATAAGCGCTGTAATCTTCAGCGAACGTTTACAAATCTCTACCGAGCGTTCTTTGTCACCGATAGTAAGAGTACCCTTAAGAAGCGGTATCAGTGAATAAGATATCGGATATATAAGCGCCGGAGGAAGGTTCGCAAACGGAACTGCAAAACCGGTATAGTTTCCGTATAGCGCATTAGCGGCCGCTTCCGTATAACCTATAGACATAAGCCTCCAGTTAATTATCATATCGTCAACCATAGTTGTGAGGCTCATTATCGAAGAGCTTATAGTTATAGGTATCGCTATTAAAAGAAGCTGTTTTACTATGCTCTTTACAGAGCGTACCTTATGTACTTCCGCAGTTTCAAGCACGCCTTCAACACGGTAATTTTCCTCATGAAAGCGAAGCTTTGAAATAAACAGAAAGAGCATACCAAACGCCGTTCCGATAGTAAGACCGGAAATTGCATAAGCGGCAACTATATGCAAGCCATAGCCTTGTGCAAGGGCATAACGGGCGAAAATTATACCCATAACAAGCTTCCCCGCCGTCTCCATAACCTGTGAAACGGCAGTCGGACGCATTTCCTGAAAGCCCTGAAAGTATCCGCGCATTGCGCTTGCTATACAGACAAGAAACAGAGTCGGAGCAACCGCAATTATAGATACATATGAATCGGATACACCGTTCATATGTGCAAACCCTTTTGAAAACACTATCATAAGAGTAGTTCCGGCCGCACCGACGGCAAAAAAAAGCCGCATTGATATTTTATATATCCGTTTTATCTCATCACGGTTGCCCTTGAATCTCGCCTCAGAGACAAGCATGGATACTGCGAGAGGAAGCCCTCCCGTTGACAGCATATAAAACCATGTATATATATGATATGCGGCATTGAAATACGCCATACCCGAGTCTCCGAGCATATTGCTTATCGGTATCCGGAACAATACCCCGATAATCTTGTTAAGCACATTGGTAAATGTCAGTACCGCAACTCCGGAGAAGAACAGATTCTTATTGTTTTTTATTTTTGAAATAGCCACCGCATTCATTCCTCATATCAAATTTCAGTTTTTCTTCGTCTATAGTTGTATATTCTCCGTTTTCATAAAGTATATTTCCGTCAACCATAGTCAGCTTAACATTTGCCGAGCATGCGCTGTATACGGCAGTATAGCGAAGATCATAATACGGTATGTTGTTTATTGCATCAAGATCAACGAGAATAAGGTCGGCACACTTTCCCGCCTCAAGACAGCCGCTATCGGAACGTCCCTGCGCAGCTGCACCGTTTACCGTAGCTGCCGCGATAAGCTCCGCAGCACCTATCTTTGACGGATCTCTCATGAATCCTTTCTGAGCTATCGCACCGACATGCATTTCCTTGAATATATCGAGCGTATTATTCGATGCGGCTCCGTCAGTTCCGAGCGCAACATTTACGCCCCCGTCGAGAAGCTTCTTCATAGGCATAACACCGCTTCCGAGCTTGAGGTTGCTGACTGGATTATAAACCGCTGTAACGCCGTGCTTTGCCATAAGCTCGATATCTCCGTCCTCTACCCATACGCAATGGGCCGCTGTAACAGGAACATCAAAGCATCCGCAGTCAGCAAAGAATTCAGCCGGCGTCTTACCGTGCCGTTCTATGCATTCTTTATGCTCTGATTCTGTCTCTGAGAGATGAATATGAAGTCCCGCCGAATTTTCAGACGCATATTCCGCAACGGCGCGGCATGCCTTTTCGACGTTAGTATACTCAGCATGTATCGCCATATCTATTTTTATTCGTCCGTCACATGCATTATTCCATCCGGCGAAAAGCACCTTTGCCTCTGCAAAGCGCGGATCAGAATTCATATCGATATCCTTATCAAAAGAAGTAACCGCGCGGCTGAGATTTGCCTTTATTCCGGTTTTTTCAACTGCCGCGGCAGTATCCTCGCAGAAGAAATACATATCAGAAAAAGAAACGATACCTCCGCGTATCATCTCCGCAATTGCAAAGAGAGAAGCTGTATGTACGGCATGACCGGTGAGCAGATCTTCTGCTGGGAAGATACGTTCGGTAAGCCATTGCGGAAGCGGCATGTCCTCACCGTAACCGCGGAACAGCGTCATAGCCGCATGGGTATGACAGTTATAAAGTCCGGGAAGCATCATTTTGTTTTTGCAGTCTATAACGCGGTCATAACTGTCCTCAGGAGCTTTCTCTCCGATATATGAAATAAACTTTCCGTCCGTTACAATGTCGGACACACCCTTGCCGATAAGCTCGGCGCCTCTGAATAATATCTTCATTTTTGTTCCTTCCTTTTCTGCACGCAAAATCATTTGCTCCCGATAAATTCTCTGAACACGGATCTGTCAGGAACTAAATCCGACGGAAGCGACGGTATCAATTTCAGTTTATCTGCAATCGCCTTTACAGCAGGATAAAGCGGATAATCCTCTTTAACTTTATCAAGAAGCCTAAGAAGCGGCTCCTTGATAACACACGGTTCATATGCGAGCGTCGAATCGACCGAAATATCGGCATATTTCTCACCGGGCAATATACTGGTTTCTTCGTTTGCAACAACATTTCTCCATATCTGCACAGTAAATTCCACAGATGCTGAACGGAACAGATTGTCCCTGAGTATCCTCCGCATAAATCTGACTTCACGGCAATCAAAATAAACGTCGCCGATCGCCACACCGGAAGCGGCATTTGTGAAAAGACTTATAAAATGATGCCCGCGCAAAAGAGCGCGTACAGCCGGATATACCGCCTGTATTCCTTCAAGAAGAATAATATCGTATCTGCCACTGTCAACAGCCCTGTAACCTGTGCATGTCTGTATATGAAAATCAAAATACGGAAGATATACCCTCTCACGGGAAAACACTCCCGAAATAAATTTCCTGAGATATTCTACATCTATAGCGTCAACACTGTCAAGGTCAAGAAGCTCATTGCTTTCAGAATATGAATCGAGATCCGCGTCAACACTCTTGAAAAAATCATCCAGAGAAACCGAAAATATCCGCATTCCCATCTCTCCGAGCGCTGCTATAATCTTTCCCGCAGTCGTAGTTTTTCCTGAGCAGGTAGGTCCGGAAAGCGTTATTATCCTGATATCCGGCTGTACTGAAAGCCTGTTTTTTATCTCACCGATCGCAGCATCAAGCTGAGATTCAAAATCGGTCTCGCATTCGCGGATAAACATCTCCGCACTTATATTTTCATTAAAATATTTTATTCTTTCTGACAACAAAGCTCACCTCTATCGGAAATTACCGCACCAGTACAGCGCACATATGTTATATTTTATTTCAAAAAATTCTGAATATTCTAAAATCACCGTGTTTTTATTACAGTCATAACAATTCAGCACTGCAGATCAGTATGTATTGCGATAAAAGTTCAGAACCTTTGATTCATAGTCCAAATAGGCTGCACAGGCATCTCCGGAAAGATACTCATACGGATATTTCGGCATAAACAGCCGCTCTATATCGTTTCGTGAACGGGAAACAAGCTTTGTGACAGCTCCTGCTCCTACGGCAAATATACTGTGTACCTCATCCATTATCAAAACATTGTACAGTCCCTCGTATCCGGGTTTAGAAAATCCGACATTCTCATAATTTCCCACAGAATTTTTCTGCTTATACATATAATAAGGAATATATTCATCTGCGTCTGCTTTAAGCTGAGAATATGCGACCGCACGCCCGGCGTCCGTGCCGGTTCTGGAATATGATGAGCTGTCATCACGAAGCTCTGCGGATTTCTTTACACAAAAAGTATGAACGGTAATATTCCTAGGTGCAAGAGTTCTCACAGTATCCATACTGCGAACAAAACTGTCGTACGATTCTCCCGGAAGCCCTGCTATAAGATCGGTATTTATACATTCGAACCCAACCGAGTCGGCTGCTTCATAAGCGCGCAAAAATTCTTCCGACGTATGCGCCCTGCCTATCGCTTTAAGAATATCATCGTTTGTAGTCTGCGGATTTATACTGATCCTCGATACCCCTCCTTTTTTCGCTGCAATAAGTTTTTCAGAAATTATAGTATCGGGACGGCCTGCCTCAAGCGTAAACTCCCGTGTATCCGAAAGATCTATATTTTTGTCTATACATCTGAGAAGCTTTTCAATCTGAGACGCATCCAGTATCGTCGGTGTACCGCCTCCGATATATACTGCCGACGGTTTCTGTCCTATTTCAGACAGCGTTCTGCCCAGCCGTTCTATATCGGTACAAATCCGTTCAACATATTCCGGAATCAGCGAAAGCAGTCGCTTTGTAGAATACGAAACAAAAGAGCAATACGCACATCTTGTGGGGCAGAACGGTATTGATATATACACACTGCATGTATTCTTCCCGAACGATTCGGTCAGCCGTTCCTCATTCCGCGCAACCGTAGTAAGCAGTCTTGCTTTATCAGGTGAAGCACAGTAATCCCCCGTCAGTATGCGCTCTGCTTCTGCGGCAGGATCGTCATATCCGTCAAGCTCTGCAAGACGTATAAGCTCCGCGGCAAGCTTCGCCGGACGGACACCTGTAAGTATTCCCCAATCGGGATAAAAGCCAAACAGCTCCGCTCCGGCATCATACAGTGCCTTACCGACCGCACGCTTTTTCAGACGCTCATCGGAATCTATTCCGCCCCTGATCTCGCATCTTCTGCCGACGCAGCTTTTTCCTCCGGAGCGCATGATAACCTCTGCATCATACGTTCTTTCGGAAGATCTGAGATTTACCGTTACCTCATCGCCTCCCGGCAGAAATTCCTCGTTTTCCGGAAATTTTGCTCCGGGGAAAAATATCATGCACAGCGTCTGAACATAATATCTGCTTATATCTCCGTCTATATACAGTTTCATCTGAAGTATCCGTTCTTTTGTTTTTTATTTAACCGCATCAGCGCGGAGCATTATATCCGCGGGATACATCTGCAACGCTTTTTATCGTCTTCAGCCTTGCAACAATGGATTTTACGTGGTCAAGATTCTTTGCACCGACGGTAAGACTTATTATCACGCTTCCGTCACTCTTGGATCTTGTATTTATCTGTGTAATAGATACTCTCATTTCGGCAAGCACAGTAGTTATATCTGCTATAAGTGAAATCCTGTCCTCGGCAAATACGGTAACAGCAGCCTCGAAAAGCTCCCGCGAGCCTGTCCCCTGCTGAGGAATATCCCAACTTGCCGAAACCCATCTGTCCGCAGTATCTTCATGCGACATCGAAAGAATGACATTCGGGCAATCACGTTTATGAATAGACACGCCGTAGCCGCGTGTTATAAACCCTATAAGAGAATCACCGGGAAGCGGATTGCAACATTTTGCAAATTTTACAGTACAACCCTCCACTCCGTCTATAATTACTCCGGAATGTCCCTTTCTTGAACTCGGTATCTGCGTTGTCTGTATTGAAGAAACGTCAGTACGAGGCTGAGCCTCTGCATTAACTGTCTTTTCAAACTCGGAACGGATACGAGGAGCAAGCTTTGAGATCGTAACGCCTCCATAGCCGATAGTGTTATACAGATCGTCCGCCGTCTTTATACCCATTCTTAATGCCACCGCGAGAACGATAGCCTGCTTTTGCTGTTCTGTACACGGTCTGCCGAGCCGCTTAAATTCTTTATCTACTTCTGCTGCTCCCATCGCAATATTTTCAGCACGCTGCTCTTTTTTAAACCATTGGCGGATCTTATTTCTTGCTTCACCGGTTTTTACTATTTTAAGCCAGTCGCGGCTGGGACCTTTTGATGCCGCCGACGTAAGAATTTCTACGATCTCACCGTTCTGAGGCACACGTTCTATCGGAACTATCATGCCGTTTATCTTAGCGCCGACCATCCGGTTTCCTACACCGGAGTGTATAGCATATGCGAAGTCGATTACAGTAGAGCCCTGCGGAAGTGTAATAACATCACCTTTCGGAGTAAATACAAATGTCTCATCATGAAAAATATCTATCTTCAGCGCACGCATAAATTCATCCGGATCACGCGTATCATCCTCAGTCTCAATAAGCTTACGTATCCATGTAAGCTTATCATCTATTTCCATTGAGCTTTCCTCGCCGGACTTATATTTCCAGTGTGCCGCGACACCGTACTCGGCTATGCGATGCATCTCCCATGTACGTATCTGAACCTCGAACGGAATACCTCCGCGACCTATAACCGTTGTATGAAGCGAACGGTACATATTGGGTTTAGGCGTCGAAATATAGTCTTTGAAGCGCCCCGGAACTGAATGAAACATATCATGGATAATCCCGAGGACGGTATAGCATTCCAGTTCTGTATCCACAATAACGCGCAGCGCATAAAAATCGTATATTTCATCAAAGCTTTTATTCTGCTCAAACATCTTACGGTATATACTGTAAACCGTTTTAACTCTTCCGTCAAGCGAAAATTTTACACCGCATTCGGACAGCTTATCTGATATCTGGGTCCTTGCGCGCTCTATAAAATCACGGTTCTGTCCGTATTTTTCCTCTATATGACGCTCTATCTGTGCATACCCTATAGGATCGAGAAAGCTGAGCGAGAGTATCTCAAGCTCCTGTTTCATTCTCTGCATACCGAGGCGGTGCGCGAGCGGAGCGTAAACCTGCATTGTCTCAAGCGCAGTCATCCTCTGTTTAGGCTCAGGCTTTGCCTTCAATGTACGCATATTATGCAGTCTGTCACAAAGCTTTATGAATATAACCCGAATATCTTTAGACATAGCGAGAAACATCTTGCGCAGATTTTCGATGTGCTTCTCTTCCTTGTCCTCAAACGGAATATGTACAAGCTTTGTCAGTCCGTCGACAAGCATCGCCACATCTTCTCCGAATTCCGACCCGAGCCTGTCAAGGCTTATAAGACTTCCGCAATCCTCTATGGTATCATGTAAAAGCGCCGCACATATAGAATCGGTATCAAGTCCAAGCGACACTGCGATTTCTGCTACCGCTATAGGATGGTAAATGTACTTTTCACCACTTGCCCGAAACTGTCCCTCATGCAGTGCATCGGCAAAAAGATACGCTTTCTTTATTTTGTCTGTATTATACTTCTTTCCCGTCGCCTCAAGAGAGGTCAGAAGCTTTTCTATATCCTTATAGTCGTGAGAGGAAGCCCGGTCCTCCCTGATCTCATTTTCATTCAAGACAATAATCCTCTGTTTCATTTATATATCTTTAGAGTGCCGTCACCCACATGCCAATACATCTATGCTATATATCCGCCCGGTTATGACCGCGTATTCTCGGTAACAAAGACTGATATATTTCAGAGGCTTTCAGATCCACTTTCACCTCTACATTATTAACTGTCAACGGGAGAGTTCCGCCGTCAGTAGAATAATCCGGATCCCCATAAAATGAAACTATACCTGTCTGGACCAGTATATCTATTATAAACCTCAGACGTACATACGCCGAAACACTTTCTCCGACAGTATTTTTCATTATCTGGTATATATTGACCGGAGCATCCCCGCACAGACGAAGTTCTCTCCTTATATACAGATACACGTTTTTAAAGTCAGAACGAAGAGGAACAAAACTTTCATCTATCATACTGCTCCTGTTGCTGATTATTCTGTCATACTCTGCAATCATAGCACATCGTTCTTTAAGAGTTCTGCCACATACTCTCACATCTTTAACAAGAAGCTGAACACTTTTTATACCCCGAAACTCGTTTATATCCGGACTGAACAGAACATCAGCCGTATCCCCTCTGTATATACCAAGCGCAGACGGATTCTTACCGAAATAAACCGCGGTAACGGCAATACCTCCGTATTCGGCAATAAACCGTGTATGTTTGCCTGAACCTATAGCGGCAATATCTGTAATTTTTACATTTCGGAGGACAAACACCGGAGCTGAGTTTGCCACACCGTACGGTTCAAGAAGTCCAAGCTCATCAACCGATTTTATCGAAAGCTCCGATAATGTAACTTCTTCGTCCGCTTCTATCGCAGGAATAAGATCTTCATCTGTAAGTACGTTTGCAGCATATTCATTTATGGCTTCTCTGAAGCTTTCAAGTTCTCCTCTTTTTATCGAAAGTCCTGCCGCCATCTCATGGCCGCCTGCCTTTACAAGATATTCTCCGCACGCGGCAAGTCCTTCGGCAAGATTCATTCCCTTTATACTTCTTCCGGACCCTTTTCCGACATCATCATCCGTAATACCGTCCGTAATTCTTCCGCCGTCAAACGATATGAGTATTGAAGGAAGTCCGTAACGGTCTGTGATTCTTGACGCAACTATTCCTATTATTCCATGATGCCAGTTCTCAGATGAAAGAACGATCACACGATCATGTTCAAAATCATGTGTCTGTTCTATCATGCGGTATGCTTCCTCCGCCATCATATTCTCACATTCCTGACGCTCACGGTTGATCTCGCAAAGCATACCTGCGATCTCACGCGCCCTGTCAGGATCTTCTGTCAGGAAAAGCTCAGCAGCAAGAGATGCGCTGCGTATACGTCCGGCAGCATTGATTCGAGGTGCCAGGGTATAACCGATAAATGATGCAGTGATCTTCTTTTTTTTCGCTCCGCCGCGGGAATTTCTATGCTCCGCTCCTGACGACGCGTCGCAAAGAGCTGACAGGCCGCAGCGAGAGCCTTCCTCAATGAGCTTAAGTCCAATACTCACTATAAGTCGGTTTTCACCGATAAGAGGCATAACATCCGCTACTGTACCGACTGCTACAATATCTGCATACTGAGAGCAAATGCGGTGAAGATATCTGTCATCGTCCGGATTCAGCACACTTTCCAACGCGCAGACAAGCTTGAATGCAACACCGACTCCGGCAAGCTCCTTAAACGGATACCGGCAGTCGGGGCGGTGAGGATTGACAATCGCATACGCCTCCGGAAGCTCTCCGTGACATTCGTGATGATCTGTAATTACCATATCCACTCCGACAGAAGATGCATATTCTGTCTCAGCAACTGCAGTTATTCCCGTATCAACAGTTATTATAAGAGATGAACCTCTTTCTGCAATCCGCTTTACTGCTCCGCGGTTTACACCGTATCCCTCAGAAGCGCGCTCAGGAATATAGTAATGAATATCGACTCCCTTTGACTTCAGATACAGATACAAAATAGATACAGCTGTCACGCCGTCAACATCATAATCACCGTAAACTGTTACTCTCTCTCCGCACCGTATAGCCTGGGTAACGCGGCGAACGGCTTTATCCATGTCGGCAAGCAGCATCGGATCATGAAAAAATTCGTCGTCACGCTGCAAAAAAGAGCGTGACGCTTCGGGCGTCTTATATCCTCTGCCGAAAAGCAATGACGCCGTAAGTTCCGATATACCGAGTTCCTCGGATATTTTTCCGATCTCGTCAGCATATTTTTCTCTGAAATTCTTTATAATCCACCTTTTTTTGCCGTACATGTCCGCACCCTCTTTCCGCTTAGCAAAGTTATTTGAATTTTATTCAGATCATTCAAACGGAGCATATCTTTCCGCAACCGCTTCCGCACACCGAATACCGTCGACCGCAGCGCTCATTATACCGCCTGCATATCCTGCACCCTCTCCGCAGGGATAGATCCCCCGGATATTTGCCTGCAGCGTGTCATCGCGGACAATCCTCACTGGAGAGGATGTCCGGCTTTCGATGCCGGAAACGACTGCATTTGCATCGTCAA
>CALGZV010000359.1 GCA_937934385.1 uncultured Clostridia bacterium
CAGACTGTATCTCGGATGCGTAAGGTGCTGAAGAAGTTCGCCGTCGCTCGTAAGAAGCAAAAGTCCCTCTGAATCTTTATCAAGCCTTCCGACAGGATTAAGCCGCGTTCCGAATTCCGTAACAAGCTCCGTCACGCACCGCCTTCCCCAGTCATCTGTAACAGAGGTTAAATACCCTACAGGTTTATTGAGCATAACCGTCAGTGTTTCGGTACGCGGTTTTACAGGTACACCGTCAATGCAAAGCGTGTCACGGCCGGGATTCATCCGGTCGCCTATTGACGCGGTAATTCCGTTAACAGTTACAAATCCTGCCGCTATCTCTCTTTCGGCGGCGCGGCGACTCATTACCCCGCATTCGGATATATATTTCTGTATCTTTATCTCTGTTTTCATTTTTAAACAAGCTCCATTCCTTGCGGATGGCGATTTCATAAATACCAAGCCAAACGTACCGATATTATTTCCGTGTCAGATATTATCTCAGCATATAGCAATCAGTAAAAATCCAACCTATAAATTATCTTCCGAAAAACGACATAATTCTGTCGATAAAAGAAGTCTTTTCTTCAACCGCAGGGATATCCTTTTCGGCGTAAAGTGCAGTCTCGCCGATCAATGTATCTCCACTGTAATAACATACCCGGCCGAGCTTCTCTCCGCCGACTACAGGCGCAAAACAAAATCTCGGCAGTTCCACTTCTGTTCTTATATCGTCGGCATCAGTACGAAGTACAGCAGACTCAGCAGTATTATTAAGCACGCGCGCTGTTTCCTCCGTACCGCCTATAACCGGTATATCATAGCTTTCCGACGCCGGCTCAGCAAGCGAAACACGCTTATAAAAATCAAAACCGGCGTCAAGCATTGTACGGTGATCGTTCCAGTCATCAGGAGCATTCAATGTGACCGCAATAAATGTAAGTCCGTCCCGCTCTGCGGCAGTGACAAGGCAGCGTCCACTGCTTGATGTATATCCGGTTTTTACGCCTATAGCTCCGTCATAGCTTTTAAGCAGCTTATTATGGTTTATAAGAAGTCTGCTTCCTTTGCCGTTATGCATTTCGATTGTTTTTTTGTATGTAGAAACAAGTTCGCAGAAAGTTTCGTTTTTAAGTGCCTCCGCTGTAAGTGCGGCAAGCTCACGCGCGGTGGTATAGTGTTCGGCACTGTCAAGTCCGTGAGGATTTTCATAATGAGTGTTTTCCAGTCCGAGAGACGCCGCGCGTTCATTCATCATTCCGGCAAAGCTTTCCACATCTCCGGCAACCGCTATAGCAATAGCTGCCGCTGCGTCATTTGCACTCTCCAGCATAAGCGCATAAAGAAGCGTCTCCATCGTAAGCTCTTCATCGGCATACAAATACACCGATGAACCGATAACACCTACCGCATCGGGAGATACATGTACCGTATCGTTAAGTCCGCTGTTTTCAAGCGCTACAAGCGCCGTCATTATTTTTGTGGTACTTGCCATCGGATGGCGGTTATCTGCATTTTTAACATACAGAAGCTCTCCTGTATCGGCACACAGCAGAGCCGCACATTCAGCCGAAACCGACAGTGCAGGGAAATACTCCTTTGCAGAAGCAGCCAGCTCCGGAAGAGCGGGAATCTTCTCTTCCTCCTGAGCCGGAGTTCCTGATGTAAACACCGCATCTCCTATACGCGGTTCTGACGTAAGTCCCGCTACAGACATTGCAGCGACATATCCGTCGCCGCAGGAATCTGACAGCACGCCCGTCGGAGCAGAATACACCATATTTCTGCTGCCGCCGGCTTGCTCTGTAACAAGTGCCGCGCAGAAAGACAGCACGGCATAAGAAAGCAGTACGGCACACAGTGTCACTGCTGCCGCAGCCGCAGTAACAAATGCCTGCGAACGTCGGCAACCCGTATCTTTATCTGCTGTTATTATTTTTTTGTTATTTTCCGTTCCGTTAAGCTTATTCAAGATCAAACACCGTCCAATTTTTTAAAAATTGTCTGGTGTATGGATATGCTAAAAAACTTTAACATATTCCTTTAGCGCAGAAGTTTATACATTGTAAGGTAAATTACAAAGCTTAAAAATATTTGACCGCAGCAGGACGGACTTTAAAACATTACAGTTATTATACCGAACGGATTAAATCCGACAGTATCTGATTTTTTAAAAATTTATCAAAGCTTCATTCGATTTTATTATCAGAGATCTTTTTCCTGTGCGGAGGTATCGGCAGGCTGCACATCGTTTTTGTCTTTCTTCATGCTCAAAATCACATTTTTCAGCCGTGAAAGAATGTCAGGCGATTTCTCTATAAGCGACGCAACCGACTCTACAGGCCCTGCCGGCGGCATATCGGCACCGACATTCAGCAATTCAACACTTCCGGATGCTCCGATAACAAGAAAACTTACCGGAGTTACCGTAATACCGGTTCCGCCGCCTCCGCCGAAGTTCTTGCCTCGCGCGCGTGCAGACTGATCCTGCGGATTTTTTGCCTGATCCTTTTTCCCGTAATCAAGACCGCCGGATGCAACTCCCATTGATACCTTTGATACGGGAATTATTATCGTTCCGGACGGTGTGTTTATCGGATCGCCTATAATGGTATTAACGCCTGCAAGTTCCTTCATACTCTCAAGCGAGTTTATAAGCGTTTCGTAGAGATTTGATGCAGAATCTGCCATAGTCATTCCTCCGTTATATATCCTATATTTTTTACTTAACGTATATCTATTTTAATGAGACTCACTGTCGGTTTTCGGGCAAAGTAAGTTTTCGTCGGCCCGTTCCCTTCCGGCAGTGCCGCCTATCATTCCTATGATAAAAACATTATTACTGCCCTGACGGCAAGCGATATGATTTGCCACAAACGCATGCTGAAAGTAATATCCGCCTCCGCATACGGCTTTCCTGACAGAAAATCGGAGTACACCCCTGTGCGTGCGTTTCTCGCATATCTTACGTCAGTTTTATTTTCTATAAGCTCCGTAAGATATGCGACCGCCTGGGACACCGCTCCGTACATAAGCGCTGTATCCGCCGCATCTTCAGCTGACACATATATCTGAAGAGCCTTTACATCAGTGCGCAGACTTTCCGCAAAACGTTCAATCAGCTTCAGAGCAATTGCAGTTATTCGTTTTACAAGCTCAAGCTTGTCCGAAAAAGTCTGCTTTTTAATAGAATGTCCTGCACTGTCTACAGTCTTACTTTTTTTACGTCTTTTTTGTTTTGAAAGTTTCTCGGCGCGTTTTCTGACTGCACGCGGGGTATAATCGCGAAGATTTATTTTTTCTGCCTTAGGTCTCTCCGGATATAACTTTTTTAACGGAATTCCGAAAACCGCTACTACGGCAGACAGTC
>CALGZV010000360.1 GCA_937934385.1 uncultured Clostridia bacterium
CTGAATACGTACGGTCTGTTCCATAGCAAAAGTGTTGACGGATTGGTCTTGCGCAATTGACGGCTGCGAACCATGTCAGGCGGGGAACCGAGCAGCATTAAGCAGTAACGTTCGATGTGCCGCGAGAGTGCCTGTCCTGAGCCGGAGCTGTGGTTACGCGTATGCATTCACGTTCGAAGTTGGGTGTATGACCTTACATTGTGCCTTGCTCTTTGTTTTTATTGTGAAACAACAAGGTTTCGGGATATCCGCCCGCAATCTGTGATTGCGCTCGGCGGGTCGGGTTCTTATTCTTTCCGGAGGTGGCTTTCGTGCATAAGGCGCTGTACAGAAAATGGCGGCCGAAAACGTTCGATGACGTATACGGTCAGGATCACATAACGTCGGTACTGCGGTATCAGGTGGAGAGCGGAAAGCTGTCGCATGCGTACCTGTTCTGCGGCTCGCGCGGAACGGGAAAAACCACGTGCGCGAAGCTGCTCGCCAAGGCTGCGAACTGTCAGTCTCCGGTTCACGGAAGTCCCTGTGGAAAATGCGAGGCCTGCGTAGGAATCGAAGACGGCACGGTCACCGACGTTATCGAAATGGACGCGGCAAGCAATAACGGCGTAGATGACGTCCGCCTGATACGTGACGATATAATCTACGCGCCGTCGTCCTCTAAATACCGCGTATACATAATCGACGAGGTGCATATGCTCTCGGCAAGCGCGTTCAACGCTCTTCTGAAAACGCTCGAGGAGCCTCCGCCGCACGCGATATTCGTACTCGCGACAACCGAGCTTCAGAAGCTTCCGGCGACTATAATATCCCGCTGTCAGCGGTTCGACTTCCGCAGGATACAAATACCTGTACTTTCCGCGCGTCTGCGCTATATCGCAGAGCAGGAAGGCATCAGGGCGGAGGAAGGGGCGCTGACGATGATATCGAGGCTCGCACGCGGAGGAATGCGCGACGCGATATCAATGCTCGAACTGTGCGCCGGAGAGCTTGCAGGCTCGGATGCACCGATAACGGAAGAAGCGGTGTGTAATGCCGCCGGAGCGGCAGGACGCGACACTCTCTGCCGCTGCGCGCTCGCGGTCATAAATAAGGATACCGAGGCGGCGTTCGCCACTGTTGGAGAGCTTTACCGCTCGTCACGCGACATTGCGTCGTTCTGGCAGGAATTTATCGCATTCTACCGCGACATGCTGATCGTAAAGGCGTCGTCGAATGCAATGAATTATCTTGATCTGACACAGAATGAATATGAGGAAACAGGACGGATCGCGAAGCTGCTCAGCACGGATACAGTAGTTTACCAGCTCAGGGTGATGGACAGCGCGCTTGCAGATATGCAGCGCAGCGGTATGCCGCCGCGACTTTGTGCTGAGCTTGCGCTGGTAAAAATGATGAATCCGGACGCGGCGGATCAGCGCACAGAGACCGAGGCGCTTTACGCAAGAATTGCTGAGCTTGAAGCGCGCGTCAGCTCGCTTGCAGAGAGCGGTGCTTTTCAGATAAATGCTGCACAGCCCATAAGTGACAAGACTGTTTCGCAGTCAGACCGATCCGATAAATACGGCGTTTCGCCCGCAGATCAGACGGACGGACAGAGCATTCCGTCTGTGGTACAGCCGGGAGGTCAGAACTTTTCGTATGCGGAGCAGGCAGTGCGTGTTCAGTATACTCTCGGATACGGCGCAGATATAGG
>CALGZV010000361.1 GCA_937934385.1 uncultured Clostridia bacterium
GAAGCCTTCATCGCTGACAATATGAGCCACATTATGCGGATAGCCATCTATTATATAATGATAATATACCTTTACACCGAGACGCTCAAGCTTATCATGAAAAGCAACGGCTGTTTTCTGTCCGGTAAAATGCGAGATAACAACGCTTCCGACATAAAGTCCCATGCCGCGGAACGCATCAATAAGGCGAAGAACATCGGCATAATACGTTATACCTATATCTCCGCGCATTTTATTATTTTCAATATCGCCGGCATTTATTACAATGACTATTTCGACATCATCCGCCATTTTTGCCAGCATTTTTATCTTACTGTCAGGCTGAAATCCGGGAAGCACCCTTGCGGCATGATAGTCGTCAAACATCTTGCCTCCGAATTCAAGATAAAGCTTGCCTCCGAAACTTGCAATTCTTTTTTCAATCTCCGCGCTCTGCATGCGGATATACTTCTCGTGATCAAATCCGATTCTGCCAGTCATTTCAAGACCATACCTTCCCATATAATACTTAAAAATTATATCACATGAAAATTCTGCTGTCAATATCGCCTAAAACAAAAAAGACGCTTTTTTTCGAACATTTCCGCGAAAAAAGGCGTTTCTTGACAAAAAAACAAATATATAATATAATAACCTCATACAGTCTTGTAATGTATACTTGTTTGTAAATAAGACTCCGCGCATCTGCGGTAATACTAAACAGCAAAAAATCTGCGTTGTATATAACGCGCTGTTTTATCACGATAAAGCGACTAGTAATTGATTTTTTAATAAATTTATCTGATTGAGCGAGACATAATCATATTAACGTATATTCTTACAGCAGAACAGCAAATTCCCTGAATTAACAATAAAAAATTAAAAGAAAGGTAGCATCTTCAATGTCGATCTGCAAATATTGCGGCGGGACAGCGCCGGACGGCACGGATATATGCCGCAACTGCGGCATATTACTGAAAATTGCCGACTCAAATATTGACAAAAATATATCCGCAGATACATCGGAAGCTGAATCAACCGCGCCTCACGATCCGACAGAGATTCTTGCCATAGCCGAAACAGCAAATAAAGCTGACACGGACTTAAAAGCTACCGCTAATACAGTTGAAATTCCCGAAAAAGTGGAATATTCCGAACGGTCAGATATGCCTAACACGGAATCAGTAGATAAACCTTTTTCTGAAACGAAGAAAAGCACAGTAATTCCAGGCATTGAAACCGAATATAATACCGAACACAACAAAAATGAATATAACAGCGTCAATCCCGGTGTAACAGAAGTTCATAAGCTTGCTCATCTGACCACGATAGATATTCCCGAAAATGAAGGCGGAAAGTCCGATACAGCAAACAAATCCGAGATTCCATCTTCCACGGACGGGATGCCCGGAACTGAAGATCTGACAACACTTGCGGAACTGTCTGAAATGACAAAAAATGATATATCCGCTTCGGATACACCGGAAATTGCAGAAGCTGCTATAGAAGTAACTCCTGAGAAACCTGATAAATCAAAAACATCCGAGCCGCCCGCATCAAAAGAAAAGCGGTCATTATCAGAAATAAACGGCCGCACTGCAAACAACACAATAAATTCGGATAATATTGCAGACTGTACCGAAAATAAAATAAACAATCCGGCTAAAGAAACGGCCGTAAAACATGATTATGAAGCAGTCGCGCAGAAAAAATCCGATACTGAAACCGGTACGGATATTCAAAATACCGAAAAAACAACACCAGAAATACCGAATACAGATGAAAGACCGTCTTACAGCGTTGAATCAGATAAAAACACAAATGATGATGAAAATTCTCATGGTCAAACAGATAATTCTTCTAAGCTTTCACCTGAAATAATGGAAGCCGTCGCTGCAGTACTGAATCAAAGGCTTACGGAGCCGCCTGGCATAGAAAAAAACGCTGAAAAGTCCGAGAAAAAAACGTCCGACCGCAAAAAAGAACAAGCCTTAAAACCTGCGAGCAACACTTTAAAAAGGATAAAAAATCTGTTTGCAGCAATAAAAAAATCAACCGTATCGGTAATCCGAAAAGCCTCATCAACCGCGATATCCATAGCAGATTCCGCAGCAAAAGCGATACAACTATTTAAAGAAAGAAAAGCTGTACGATCTGCCACAGCCATAACCAAAAAAACATTTGTATTCGTAAAAAAAACGACGATAAAAACAGCCCATTTCTTTATGGGAACAAAGTATCCGGACGGCATGTTTACAGAATCTGAGATAAGAAATAACGCTTTAACAGCATGTATAGCGTATTTTCCGCTGATGTTTCCGATACCGTCGATACTTCGGCCGAAATCACGATATCTGCGCTATCATTCGATATGCGGAGCAGCCGAAACCCTGTGTATGGTAATCGTAATATTCTTAAAAAGACTCATATGTCAAATATTGAAAAACGTATTTACAGTAACTGTAAACGCAGGAAGCTCCTTTGAACACATGGCGCTCAGCCACACCGGAATATACATGATATCGGCAACTGAAATCATTTCATACATTATAATATTTGTAATATTTATAAGCTGCGTCGCTATGCCTGTATTCGGGCGTAAGCATTCGCTCGCACCGGATATTTTCTATAAACTTGCAGAATCGTCATATTCTTCGGCTCCGGACCAAAACCAAACCGAATGCTCGGCCGACAACACAGCATACAAATCCTCGCGTGATGAGTCTATATGTAAAACAAATAAAACAGACGACAAACCGAAAAACAAAACTTAAAACTATAAAATCCGTCATAAAATTATCAGTTATCAAAAACCTGTTCTGATTATTAAATTTAACTATATAAATCAAAATCAGTAAAAGGACATGTCAACAGCTTAGTTGATATGTCCTTAAATTTTGATATTAATACTATTATCGGCTGCCGAGTTCATATCTTGCAGCAAGACAGGTGAGAACAAACGGAGATGCGGTTTCACATCTGAGTATCCTGCTGCCGAGTCCTGCAAGCAGCAAACCCGATTCGGACGCAAGCTTTACCTCTCCGTATCCGAAACCGCCCTCAGGTCCGACCATAAAACGTATATCCGACGGAATATAGTTTTCCCGTCCGTTTTCAAAACGTGCAAGAAGTTCTCCGAGCTTCTCGGTTGGATATTCACCGTCCGAACCGCCCTCATAGCACATAAAACGAAGCTCTCCGCCCGACATTTCTGCAAGTGCATCCGAAATTTCGCCGACAAAGCGAACCTCCGGAACGATACCGCGTCCGCACTGTTTCGCAGCCTCAAGCGCTATGCTTCCGAAACGCGCAAGCTTTTTATCCACACTGTCGCCCTTCATCTTTGCGATACAGCGTTCGCTTTCGAAAAAAACTATCTCCGAAACGCCGCATTCAACCGATTTCTGTACGATAACATCAGCGCGCTCCCCTTTTGGGAGTGCCTGATACAGCCGGGCGGTATACGGAGGTTCGGCCTCACTCATGCTCACCGACATCACGCGCGCCGACACCTCTGTCGGTGTTATGGTCTCAAGCGAACATGTATATTCATTTCTTGCAAAATCACATAGCGTTATGCTGTCTCCGACGCGCATACGCAGCGATAGCGCAATATGTCTCGCGTCGCTTCCGGTAACGGTCGCTGTCCCGCCGCTGATCGCCGATCCGTCTATAAAAAAGCGCGGCATAAAAAATCCTCTCTTTCGTTCGGTAACTCATCTGTATACCGTGTCGGAACATTTACTCCGAAATATTGCACGGTATATCATCAGAAAATACGGTAGGTTTAAAGTACACAAACCAAAGCGCCGAAGTCCCCGGAAAATACCGCAGACTTCGGTGTTTTTGTCATATTTTTTTCATAAGGAGGCCTGTCCAGTCATTTTCATGAAGCTCCTCGACCTTTTCAAAGCCCTGCGCCTCCATTGCAGAAATAACATTTTCGCACTGAGGATCAATAATACCGGACATAACTATGTATCCGCCGCTGCGCACACATCTCCCTGTCGAAGGCGCCATACGAAGAATTATATCCGCCGTAATATTCGCCGTTACAATGTCGGCTCCGTCCGGAGCTTTTGCGAGCAGATCAGCCTCCTCACAGGATATCTGCGCCGCGCATCCGTTCTTCCCTATATTTTCGCGTGCAACGCGAACCGACATCGGATCGATATCGTAAGCATCTATATGTACTGCTCCGAGCTTTGCGGCACATATAGCAAGGATTCCGCTTCCCGTTCCCACGTCGGTAACTCTGTCACCCGGTCTTACGACCTTTTCGAGTAAGGCAGCGCACAAACGGGTAGTCTCATGAGTTCCGGTTCCAAAAGCCATACCAGGATCCATCGCGACAATAATATCACCTTCGCGCCGATCGTATGTATCCATTCTCCATTCGGGAACTATCACAAGATGTTCTCCGATCGCAACCGGATAGTAATACTGCTTCCAGTTGTCAGCCCAGTCCTCTTCGTTAATTCCCTCAAGCGATACCGTAACATCGAGGCTTTCCGCTCTGAAGCGATCTCTGAGAAAAGCTGCCGCCTCTGCCGCATTTATCTCCTTTGAAAGAAATATCGATACAGACGCATCGCTCCTGTTCTTGAGCGAATCATCGACAAGCTCGCCGTACATTGAGTTGTATTCCTCAATATCGGAATTATCCTCGATCATAAGATGAGCGTCGATAACTGTCATTATAGCGCTGACGCTGTCAACCTGATCCGGAGTACACTCGGTCTTTATTTTTACCCAATCGGTCATATTACTGTCCATGCCTTTTCTGATCTGTGTTTTTTATTTTTTAAAGATTCTGTCAAAAAATTTCTTTTTGCGGCGGTGATTTTTTTCTACAAGCGTATCCGAGAACTTGCGCAGAAGTTCTTTCTGTTCGCTGCTCAGATCGGTCGGAGTCTCTATTACCACCGTAAAGAGAAGATCGCCGCGGTTACGCGGATTATTGATATTCGGAACGCCCTTTCCTCTGAGAGTAAATACCGTACCCGTCTGCGTTCCCGCAGGAATATTATATTTTGTCTCTCCCTCAAGCGTCGGAACAGTTATTTCTGCGCCGAGCGCAGCTTCAGGATATGTTACCGGAATATCGCAATAAAGGTTCATGCCGTCGCGTTCGAAAAAGTCATGCGGTCTTACGCTTACCGAAATGATCAGATCGCCGTTTGAACCGCCGTTTCTTCCGGCGTCGCCCTGACCGCGGTTGGCAATACGCTGACCGTTGTCGATTCCCGCCGGAATAGATACCTCGATTTTTTTAGTAACGCGTATATAACCCTTTCCGGAGCAATTTCCGCAGGGATTTTTTATTATCTTACCTGTACCGTGACATGCATCGCAGGAGGTCGTCGTCTGGAACATTCCGAGCGCGGTACGCTTTGTTGTGCGTACCTGACCGCTTCCGCCGCAGCGTGAGCATGTTTCCGCACTGCTTCCCTTTGCAGCGCCCGAGCCTGAGCAGTCCGGACATTTTTCTATTCTGTTATATGAGATCTCTTTTTTGCATCCGAAAACAGCTTCTTCAAATGTAAGCGTCACACGGCTCTGTATATCATTGCCCTGCATCGCCATGTTGCGGCGCGATCCGCCCGAGCCGCCTCCGAATATTCCGCCGAGTATATCGCCGAGGTCAAAATCCATTCCCCCACCGAAACCGCCAAAATCAAAGCCGCCGAAGCCTCCGGCTCCGCCGCCTGCCGACGGATCAAGTCCCTCAAAACCGTACTGGTCATAGATAGACTTTTTCTTTTCGTCGGAAAGAACTGCGTACGCCTCATTTACTTCCTTAAATTTCTGCTCGGCTTCCTTATCACCGGGATTCATATCCGGATGATATTTCTTAGCCATCGAGCGATAAGCCTTTTTTATCTCACTGTCGGAAGCACCCTTTTGTATCCCGAGTACCTCATAATAATCTCTCTTATCAGCCATTATGACCTTTCCTTTTTCAAAGACACTTATTTTAACCGATCCCGAGCCATGCGGAAGCTCCGTCTTACGGGATCAACAGTCACAGCGAGCCGGACGGCAAGACATGGCAGAGGAAATTTCTCATTTCCTCTGCCATCACCGTTTACGGATCACTGCTGTAAGCCATGCAGTCCTCCGCGGAGCGGTTAATCACTGCATTGCGGCAAAAGTCCTGCTATTATTTATCGGTCTTATCCTCAAAATCAGCATTGTAGTAGGTGTTTCCGTCAGATCCGGAATCAGCACCCTGTGCGCCGCCGAAATCCTGCGCACCGCCGGCACCTGCCTGGCCTTGCTGCTGAGCGTAAAGCTTTTCGCTTATCTTATAGAATGCTTTCTGAAGAGCATCTGTATCGGCCTTGATATCATCTGTAGAGCCGCTCTTTACGGTCTCCTTGAGCTTATCTATAGCTGAGCGAACTTCTGCCTTCTCGTCCTCGGAAACCTTATCGCCTATCTCATCAAGCGTCTTTTCGCTCTGATAGATCATATTTTCGGCAGTATTCTTTGTGTCAATATCCTCTTTGAGCTTCTTATCCTCATCAGCGAACTTCTCTGCCTCTTTAACAGCGCGGTCGATATCCTCCTGACTCATGTTGGTAGAAGATGTTATCGTAATGTGCTGCTCCTTACCCGTGCCCTTATCGGTAGCGCTTACGTTTACGATACCGTTCGCGTCGATATCGAACGTAACCTCGATCTGCGGTACGCCTCTGGGCGCAGGTGCGAGAGTTGTATTGCCGCGAGCCATCTCGCGCTCACCCTGAAGAACGTGAATCTCAACAGACGTCTGACCGTCGGCAGCGGTAGAATATATCTGGCTCTTCTTTACCGGGATCGTGGTATTGCGGTCGATTATACGGTTAAATACGCCGCCGAGAGTCTCGATACCGAGCGAAAGAGGTGTAACGTCGAGAAGAAGAAGATCCTTGACCTCTCCTCCGAGTACGCCTGCCTGAATTGCAGCACCGATAGCAACGCATTCATCGGGGTTGATGCCTTTGAAAGGCTCTTTACCGATAAAGTTCTTTACCGCTTCCTGAACGGCGGGGATTCTTGTAGATCCGCCTACGAGAAGTACGTGGTCTATCTGAGATACGTTAAGTCCTGCGTCTGCAAGAACACGCTTTGCAGGAGCCATTGTAGCCTCAACGAGATCAGCAGTAAGCTCATTGAACTTCGCTCTTGTAAGAGATGCTTCGAAATGCTTAGGACCGTTTTCGTCAGCCGTGATAAACGGAAGATTGATCTGTGCCGTCATCATACCGGAAAGCTCGATCTTTGCCTTTTCGGCAGCTTCTTTAAGTCTCTGAAGAGCCATCT
>CALGZV010000362.1 GCA_937934385.1 uncultured Clostridia bacterium
AGCTCACGCTCAAGTATCTTCTTTCCGAGCGCCTCATGTTCTTCGATCCAACTCATCGGCATCGGACCGCCGTGATGCTCAAGGTTGGTCATCAGCTGCCATGCGAGGAATGCCGGACCGGCAAGAAAATCGCGTGCTTCAGCATCGGTAAAGCCGAGATCAAGCAGCGTATGATACCATACAGACTCTGTTCCCGTGATAGCAAGAGGCATATTGATACCGTTCAGCGCCATCATGTCGATCTCATATTCCCAGCGATCCCAGTTCCACCAAGCGGCACTGTAGGAATGCGTGCAGTAGTTCATGTAAACACGGAATTCCTGTTCGATAACGCGTCGGTATGACTCGGGCATCGGAAGCTTTCCGCTCTCGAAAACGGGAATCCTCTTTCCGCACCATGAGATGTTTGCCTTCATCGTATATTTGATATACCAGCCGAGCGCTGCCGCAACAGAGCCTGCGTTGTTTCCGCGCAGAATGATCTTTCCGTCACGGCTGTCAAGCTCATAGGTGTCGCGTCCGCCGTCGGCGGGTATTGTTTCGATTACAAAATCGTCAGAGTGACCGGGCAGATAACGCTCGATCAGATCGCGTACTATTTGCATAGTGTTTTCTCCCTTTAAGAACAAATTTCAACGAAAAACGTATTACTGAAAAATTATACCATAGTATACCGAGTTTTGCAAGTAATGCGGAAAAAATAAAATATAGGTTTAATAAAATTATCACCTTATTGAAATCCATAACAGGAATTCAAATATATTATTTTCTCAAACAACTATTTACTGCAAATAAACATACCATATTCCTTTGGTATATTGAGAACACCGTTTATCATTTCTTTTTCTAAAATCTTTTTTAAAACATTTCTTTCAACTTTTGCAATAGAAGATATGCCATTTAAAGAATAGACATAATCCAATATATCGTCAACATCAGTAACTGCCAATGAATCCTCATAGTCCAATCTCTGAACATGTGAAAAATATTTTTTCAAAATACCTAAGCCATTTTGCAGCGTGAAATTTTTATTAGTAATATCTGTTACGCCGTATTCTTTTAGCAAACCTGAAATAAATGGTACTATTCCGTTTTCACCATATGTAGCGCAATAAAAATAACCGTCTTGTGATAATACCCGCTTAACTTCCGATAATCCTTTATTCAGATCAGGTACATGATATAACATCATATTTGCAATTACACGATCAAAACAGTTATCTGCATAAGGTATATTCTCTATGTTTACAACATCATATACTATACGATCCTGTTCTCCCAAAGCATCTTTTATAACAGAAACCATATTCTCAGAAAAATCGGTCAG
>CALGZV010000363.1 GCA_937934385.1 uncultured Clostridia bacterium
TGATATCGGAGCAGTCATGAGTGCTGCGGTACTTGTTTCCGGAGCTTCGTTTGCTGCATTAAAGATTAAGAAAGAAAAAAAGGAAGATCGCTAAGATAAACGGTGTGTCTGATTTTAAACCGTTTGAATCAGATGCTGATAATATAAATGAAAAGCATTCTGCAAATACTGCAGAATGCTTTTCGTTTTCTGATATTTATTTATATTTATTTCAGAAAGCCGTTGATTATCTGTTCTTCGGCTTCTTTTTCTGTGAGACCGAGTGTCATAAGTTTTATCAGCTGTTCGCCGGCAATTTTTCCGATAGCCGCTTCATGAATAAGGCTGGCGTCGATGCAGTTTGCAGTTATTTCCGGAACGGCTCTGACGCTTGCATTGTCCATAATTATTGCGTCGCATTCCGTATGTCCGGTACATTCGGCATTTCCGTTTATGCGCGATATAAAAAGCTGATGTGAGCTGTCTTTTGCTACCGAACGCGAAATAACGTTTGTATGGCAGTTCTTACCGTTCAGATCGACTGTAAAATCGGTAGTCGCTGTTTGCTTTCCGTGTGTCATGATTTTTTCGCGGATAATAAGTGAAGCTTTGTCTCCGAGCTTTGCGCGTGTTGTGCGTTCTGTCGAGTCGACGCCTTTGATCTGTACGGTATCCATTTCCATGTAAGCGCCTTCGGCAAGTTCTGCTTCAGTTGTGGGATTCATAATATTTTCTCCGCTTCCGTCACCCTCGGCATAATGTTTTTCCACATATTTTACTTTAGCATTTTTTCCGACAAAGAATCGGTGAATTCCGCTGTGTTCCGACGAGCCGCTTCCGCTGTTGTGAATTCCGCATCCTGCAACAATTGTTACATCGCAGTTGTCCCCGATATAAAAATCGTTGTATACCATATCTTTAAGTCCGCTTTCGCTCAGCAGAACGGGGATATGAACACTTTCATTTTTTGTTTCCGGTTTTATTATGATATCTATACCGGGTTTATCGGTTTTTGTTATAATATCAATATTGGCAGTTGTAGAACGGGCTGCGGATTTTCCGTTGGATCTGATATTGTAGGCGCCTTCGGGTGTTTCGTGCAGACCTGCTATCTGTTCAAGCAGATTTTTTTGTATAGCATCCATTTTAAGTAATTGTCCTTTCTGCAAAATCGGTTTTCCGATTTATGCGAGTTTATCTGTGAGAGTCTTGCAGCTTCCTGCAGAATTAAGGAGTCCGGGAAGTATCTCGTCTTTCGTCCCGATTTTAGATACCTCTCCGCCGGCGATTACAATGATCTTATCGGCGATATTGAGAATACGCTCCTGATGCGATATTATAAGTATACTTCCGTTTATTTTTTCATACATGTTTTCAAAAACTGTGATAAGATTTCCGAAGCTCCACAGATCAATACCCGCTTCCGGTTCATCGAATACAGAGAGCTTTGTTCCGCGCGCAAGTATCGTTGCGATTTCTATTCGCTTAAGCTCACCGCCCGAAAGACTTGCATTTACTTCGCGGTTTATATAATCTCGTGCGCACAGTCCTACTTCCGAAAGGTATGTGCAGGCTTCTGCGATACCTATTTTTTTTCCTGAAGCAATAGTGATAAGATCTTTGACTGTAATTCCTTTAAACCGCACAGGCTGCTGAAAAGCAAAGCTTATTCCTTTTTTTGCCCGCTCGGTTACTGACATTGTAGTTATATTTTCTCCGTCAAGAAAGATTTCGCCTTCTGACGGTTTTATAATTCCCGCAATTATTTTTGCAAGAGTTGATTTTCCGCCTCCGTTAGGACCGGTAATTGCAACGAAGCGTTCATCGATCGAAAGGTTTATGTTTTTCAGAATTTCGCGTTCTGAATTTTCCGATACGGCTCTGAATGATATATTTTTAAGTTCCAGCATAATATGCAGACAACTCCTTTGTAATTTTGTTTATTGTATGTTTTATATTATTATAACATCATTCGGAAATAAAATCCATATTTTTAGTTATTTTAGTTTGTAGAATTGAAAGAACGTGCTTTTTTGCGGTATTGATGGGGTGTCGTTCCGACTATACGACGGAAGGTTTTGATAAAATAGCTTATTTCATTGAAGCCGCAGTTGAGTCCGATATCTGTTATGCTCATATCCGTGGATAAAAGTTGTTCGCATGCACGTTCAATGCGATAATAATTTACATATTCTATCGGCGTTTTCCGTGTCATACTGTAGAAGAATGAACAGAAATATTTAGGTGTCATGCCTGCAGTCTTGGCAAGATCGGAGAGCATAATTTTCGATGAATAATTGTTTTCAATGTATGAAATGACTTTTTTGAACGGCATAAGCTGACCGGTGCTTCGCTTGTCGGCAATTTTTTCAGAACCGTAAAGACCGTACTTGAATATAAGACCGAGAATTTCCATTATTGCACCTTGAACAACAAGTTCATAACCGTTAAAATTTCCGGATGCGGCATCTACAAGACGCTTTGCAACCTGGCTTATTTCATCGATTTCTCTCGGCATAATTGGTGTTATAACATTTAAATGATTTATGATATTACTTATATGTGCATTCCCCGACTGATTTCTTGTAAGCAGATATCTCATATCAAAAACTATTGAATCATATACTGCATTATGCGGTATGCCGCTGTGAACGACGCCGTCGCTGATAAAAATAATGTCTCCTGATTTCGCATTATACTGTATACCGTCAAGCATTATATCAAGTTCACCCTCGGAAACAACAATTATTTCGTGTTCAACATGCCAGTGATGTATCATTTCATATCGCGGATGATTTTTGTCAACGTGATAGTATGCTATAGGATAATTGAAGGTTCCGTGCTGGATTTTTTCAAAATAATCGAGATATTTCATTTGTTTTTGAGTTTATTCCCTTCATAAAATGAAAGTATTCTTAGTGTAAAGTATAATTTACGAACGATTATTATGTTTTTTTATGCTTACACACGTTATTTTCAGCCTTATTACTGAAAATAATTATACTTTTTGCTATTATAACACAAGATTGATGTATTTGTCAATGCTATAATGATATTGGTAGAAATTTTACCATTTGTTTTGATTTTACTTTGAAAGGAAGTATATATTATGGCAAAAAATCGTTATATCGGAGAGTATCCGGTAATAGGCATCCGTCCTGTTATTGACGGACGCCGCGGTCCTATGAAGCTCCGCGAAGGTCTCGAAGCGCAGACGATGGCAATGGCAGAAGCTGCAAAGAAACTCTTTGAGGAAAATCTTTGCTACTCGAACGGTGAACCCGTAAAAGTTGTTATTGCGGACACTTCAATCGGACGTGGAAACTGCAGCCTGCGCAGAAAAATTCAAAAAAGAAGGCGTAGCGATTACGCTTTCCGTAACTCCTTGCTGGTGCTACGGCTCAGAGACGATGGATATGGATCCCATGACCATCAAGGGAGTTTGGGGATTTAACGGTACAGAGCGTCCGGGCGCGGTATATCTTGCATCTGTTCTGGCTACACATGCCCAGAAGGGCCTTCCTGCATTCGGAATCTACGGTCATGAGGTACAGGATGTTGACGATGTCACAAACATTCCCGACGACGTTAAGGAAAAGCTTCTCCGTTTCGGACGCGCTGCTGTCGCTGTCGCGACAATGCGCGGAAAGAGCTATCTCCAGATCGGTTCTATGTGTATGGGTATCGGCGGTTCAATCATCGATCAGGATTTCATACAGGAATATCTCGGTATGCGTGTTGAATCTGTCGATGAGGTAGAGATCCTTCGCCGTATGGAAGAGGGAATATACAACAAAGAAGATTACGAGAAGGCTCTTGCATGGACAAAAGAACATTGCAAAGAGGGAAGAGACGATAATCCCGGATTTGTTAAATTCTCTGATGAAAAGAAGAAAGAACAGTGGGAATTCACTGTCAAAATGTACTGCATAATCAAAGATCTTATGGGAGGAAATAACAGACTTCCCGAAGGCTGCGAGGAAGAGATGGTCGGTCATAACGCCATCGCTGCGGGCTTCCAGGGACAGAGACAGTGGACCGACCATTGGCCGAACTGCGACTATCCCGAAGCGCTTCTTAACTCTACATTTGATTTCACCGGAGCGCGTGAGCCGTTTACATTTGCAACAGAGAACGATGTTCTTAACGGTCTCGGAATGCTGTTCATGAGCTTGCTTACAAACCGCGCGCAGATCTTTGCGGATGTACGTACATACTGGTCTCCTGAGGCCTGCAAGCGCGTTACCGGATATGATATGGAAGGTCTTGCAAAAGAGAACGGCGGTATTATCCACCTGCTTAACTCCGGCGCTGCATGTCTTGACGCCTGCGGAGAATGCGCCGACGAAAACGGTAATCCTGTTATGAAAAAATGGTGGGAAGTCACCGACGAAGATATAAAGAAGATGACCGACGCTACAGTATGGTGCGAGGCAGGCTTTGATAACTTCAGAGGCGGCGGATTCTCCAGCCATTTTGTAACGCGTTCGGAAATGCCTGCTACGATGATCAGACTCAATCTCGTTAAAGGACTCGGACCGGTTCTTCAGATTGCTGAAGGTTGGACAGTCAAGCTTCCGGAAGAAGTTACAGATACTCTTATGGAGCGTACGAATCCGACATGGCCCTGCACATGGTTTACTCCCCGCTGCGACGGCATAGAGGGAAGTCCTTTCAAAACTGCATATGAAGTAATGCAGAACTGGGGTGCAAATCACGGCGCTATTTCTTACGGACATATCGGCGCGGATCTTATTACACTTTGTTCGATGCTTCGCATACCGATATGCATGCACAATGTTCCGGATAAGGATATTTTCCGTCCCGCTGCATGGAATGCGTTCGGAATGGACCGCGAAGGACAGGATTTCCGTGCATGTCAAAACTATGGACCGATGTACAAATAAGAATCAACGATTATTTGTGATGTAATTCAATATTAGATTTAGTGTCAAAAATCTCCGGCAGAGCAATTGTTCAGCCGGAGATTTTTCGTTTAAAAATATATGTATATCTTTTAGAAAAATAAGGTTAATGTTTAAAAATATTTTCTAATTTTATTATAAAAGTATAATAAATTCTAATAAAAACAGCGTTTATATGTGTCGATTCCTATTGATAAATTTATTTTTTTGTGATATAATAAAATTTGATATGGTAATTTATGCGGTTGCTTTTTTTGAATCGCTTGGAGAACAGTTTATATCTTTAAATGGTTGATGCATAATATATAAATGATGCTGTCTTTTTTAAGAAAAATGTTTTTCAGTGTTTAAAAATTGCGCTGTATTACCGTTATGAAAAATAATTTCTGATGCGGGTTTTATAAGTGTACTCCGATATTGCAGGCATGGAAAACATCAAATTCTATGTACACGGAATGGAACTTGTATTCTTTGCACGAAAGGTATGGTAAACAAATATGAATAAGATTACTATTATCGGAACAGGAAGTGTCGGCTCTACTATAGCATACACTCTGGCTGTCGGTGGTATTGCCTCCGAGATTGTAATGGTGGATATTAATCAGGAAAAGGCTCTCGGAGAGGCTCTTGATATTCGCCAGGGCATACCGTTCTGTGATTCTCCGGTATCTATATATGCGGGAAGCTATCGGGATGCCGCAGGTTCGGATATCGTTATTGTTACTTCCGGAATCGCACGTAAGCCGGGACAGTCCCGGCTTGATCTTACTCAGACAAATGTTGATATAACAAAAACTATTATTCCGGAAATTACAAAATATGCGTCGGAGGCGGTGTATATAATTGTAAGCAATCCTGTTGATATTCTTACCTATGTTTTCTGCAAACGTTCAGGGCTTGAGGAGAGCAAAATAATCGGATCCGGTACAAGCCTTGATACTGCAAGACTCCGCTCTAGAATTTCTGAGTATTATAATATTAACCAGAAGAATGTTCACGCATATGTGTTCGGAGAACACGGAGATACGTCATTTGTTCCGTGGTCTGTTGCTAATATTTCCAATATACCGATTGATTTGTACGAAAGCTCTCTTTCTAAGAAAGATAATATGATTCCGAAACTCAATTATGAGGATATAGAAGTATATATGCGAAAATCCGGCGGGCGTGTTATCGCAAGAAAAGGAGCTACTTTCTATGCCGTCTCAATATCCGTATGTTATATATGCAAATGCCTTCTTAGCGGTATAAATACTACTATGACTGTATCTTCCATGATGCATGGCGAATACGGAATTGACGATGTTTGTCTCAGTACGCTTAATGTTATAGGTCATGAGGGGATTCAGAGCAAGATAGTATCTCCGCTTACCGATAATGAAATAATGCTGCTCCGCAAGAGTGCTGACAGCCTTAAAGATGTTATAAAGAATATTAATATATAAATTTTATGTAAGAGGGACCGCAATGGAGTATCGTATAGAACATGATTCTATGGGTGAGGTAAGAGTACCTGCCGATAAATATTGGGCTGCTCAGACTGAGCGCAGCCATCAGAATTTTAAGATAGGTGTTGGAATCGAAATTATGCCGCGTGAGATAACTCATGCATTCGGAATTCTTAAGAAAGCGGCTGCAATTGCAAATGCATCGCTTAAACCCGAGAAAATGACGGAAGAGAAGCTTTCGGCTATTTCGGCGGCATGTGATGAAGTTATTTCGGGTAAACTCAATGAGCATTTTCCGCTTGTTGTATGGCAGACGGGTTCCGGAACGCAATCGAACATGAATGCAAACGAGGTTATTGCCAACCGCGGAAATGAAATTGCGGGTAAAAAGCTCCTTCATCCGAACGACGACATAAATATGAGCCAGTCATCCAATGATACGTTTCCTACTGCAATGCATATTTCTGCTGTACTGACAATAGAGAATAAGCTTTTTCCTACCCTTGACATGCTGATTGCAACTTTTGAACGGCTTGAGAAAGAGAACGAAGATGTTGTTAAGAGCGGACGTACACATTTGCAGGATGCTACTCCGATAAAATTTTCTCAGGAGATCAGCGGATGGAGAGCATCTCTTCAGCGCGACCGTGAAATGCTTGAAATGTCGGTTTCAAAGCTTTCGGAGCTTGCACTGGGCGGAACAGCCGTAGGAACCGGGCTTAATGCTCCGAAAGGTTTTGATGTTAAGGTTGCCGAAGAAGTATCGAAGCTTACCGGAAAAAATTTTGTGACAGCTCCTAACAAATTCCATGCCCTTACCTCAAAGGATGAGATAGTATTTGCTCACGGCGCTCTTAAAGCTCTTGCTGCCGATCTTATGAAGATAGCTAACGATGTTCGCTGGCTTGCATCAGGTCCCCGTGACGGACTCGGCGAAATACATATACCTGAAAATGAGCCGGGATCTTCTATTATGCCCGGAAAGGTCAATCCTACACAGTGCGAGGCGGTTACAATGGTTGCAGTCCAGGTAATCGGAAACGATGTTGCTGTCGGAATGGCTGCATCTCAGGGGAATTTCGAGCTTAATGTATTTATGCCTGTATGTATTTATAATTTCCTACAGTCGGCAAGACTTCTTGCAGAGGTTATCGTATCGTTTAATAATAACTGCGCAGTAGGAATTACGCCTGACCGCGATAAAATGTATCACAATCTTCACAATTCTCTTATGCTTGTAACTGCGCTTAATCCTTATATCGGATATGAAAACGCAGCAAAGACGGCAAAGAAAGCATATAAAGACGGTATATCACTCAAAGAGGCGTGTGTCGAGCTTGGATTTCTTACCGAAGAAAAGTTTGATGAGGTTTTCCATCCCGAACAGATGGTTTGAGCCGGATTTATGTAACTGCTGTCGCAAATACATTTAATTTTAAAATTTCAACAAACGTGATTTAATTCTGTTTTTCAGATATTAAACCGAAAGGATCGTGGATATGATATATAATTATTACCCGGGCTGCACGCTTAAAACCAAAGCAAAAGAACTTGATAAGTATGCTCGTTTATGTGCAGAAAAGCTCGGTAAAACACTTTGCGAACTTCCGCAGTGGC
>CALGZV010000364.1 GCA_937934385.1 uncultured Clostridia bacterium
TTCCTCATATCCGGAGTATTTTTCAAGCTCAGGTATGGAAAGCTCTATTGCACTGTTACTGCTTCCGCATGCCGGAAATACTGTTTCGAATCTTTTAAGTGATTCGTCAAGAAATACTCTTACTCCGTTATTTATTCCAAACGGACATACTCCGCCGACTGAATGGCCGATTAATGTCTCGACGGTATCTGCCGGGAGCATTTTGGCTTTTACTCCGAATTTTGATTTGAATTTGGCATTGTCGACTTTGGCGTCGCCGGCTGCTACGATCAGTATCGGAGTATCTGCGACCGAGAAAGAAAGCGTTTTGGCTATTTTTTCGGGAAGACATCCGAGCGCTGCCGCGGCAAGCTCAACGGTTGCACTGGATACGTCAAATTCAAGTATACGGTTTTCGATACCGTATTTTTCAAAATGTTTTTTTACTTTTTCAATAGACATTTTTATCTCCTGTCTGATAATATATCTTATATTTTGCGGAGGAAATAATTCTCCGTGATTTTGTATTATTATGAAAACTGTTCGGGTGATATTTTATTTACTTCATAATGGACTTCTTGTCAGTATTCATTATAAAATATCATATTATACGCAATGCAGCACTCATCCGACGGATTGCTGTAAATGTGAGGAACATTTGCTTTGAACCGCAGGGATTTGTCTTCAGTCAGAGTTATACTTTCGTTATTTACGGTAACATTGAGCTTTCCTCGGGCTATGAAAATATATTCTTCTACGCCGTCGCTATGCGGCGGTGACTTGTGTATAACGCCGGAATCAAACTCTATCAGAAAAATTTCCATTCCGGCAGTCGGTGAGAACGGGAAAATCGCATATGCCCGCATCTGTCCGTTTTCTTCATTTATCATTTCGCTGAATGATTTTTCTGCGATGCTGTAGTCAGCTGATGTGTTTTGGCAAAAAAATGATATCGGAACCTTAAGTCCAGTTGAAATCTTCCATAATGTATTTATTGTAGGAGATGATTTTCCGCGTTCGATCTGGCCGAGCATGGGTTTGCTTACACCGGTGAGCGACGCTGCTGCGTCAAGGGATAGCTCACGGGATACTCTGATTTCTTTTAAACGTTCTCCGATTTTCAGATACATTTTGTCATTCATTAAAGAGCCACATCCATATGCTATAATATAACTTATATATATTATAGCATATAAGGATCCGGAAATCAATATATTTAAAAAAGTTTTTATCTTTAGTGTACATTACGGTAATACTCATATATTGATAGTTTTTCAGCGGTTGTATTTTATTGCTTGAAATATAATGCTGTAATTAAAATATTTTAGCTTAAGGTTTAATGTAAAAAATAACCGCATTTTATTGCGTTGGAATTATATTATTTAATATTGACAATAAAATATTTTGGTGTTATAATTACATACATTGAAATTGTTATGCTGAGGCATTACAGTATGTTGGAAATTACTTTTGCATTAAGTAATTTTATTTTGTTTTTCGATTATTATAGCGACGGCAAATTATACGGAAGTTTTATTTTTGTATCAGTTTTTTAATTTTATAAAAACTTGATTTAAAATGTCTTATAGCTGATTACAGTTAGTGATTGAGAGAGGATATAAATCGTATAAAATGGATTTGAATAATAAAAAAAAAGGTGAAGAAGAGTACAGCATTGATATTATACGGTTGCTGAGAAATCTGTGGCATCGCGCGTGGGTTATAGTTCTCGCCACTGTTATAGCCGGCGGTGCTGCATTTGTTTGGTCATCATATATGATAGCGCCGAGATATTCATCAAGTATAATGATGTATGTCAATACGAGTTCAATATCTCTCGGCAGTACAAGCTTAAGCCTCGGTGAGCTTAATGCCGCGCAGAGTCTTGTTAAGACGTATATTGTTATTTTGAAGAGCCGCACAACTCTCGAAAAGGTGATAAGCGAAGCCGAACTTGATTATACATACAATCAACTCCTAGGAATGATAAGCGCAAGCGATGTGGACAATACGGAGATTTTCAGGATTACGGTTACATCCGGCGATCCGTATGAGGCTGCGAAAATTGCTAACTGTATTGCGGAAATACTTCCGGTAAGAGTTGCCGATACAATAGACGGATGTTCTATGCGTCTTGTTGACGGCGCTATAGTTGAGACTGCAAAAAAATATCCGAGTATTACGGGATATACCGAGCGCGGAATGATCATCGGTTTTGTATTTTCATGCCTTATTCTTATTGTTATTGATCTTTTTGATGATGTTATCCGTGATGAGGATTATATTATTCAGAAATATGATATTCCGGTTTTGACAAGAGTTCCTAACCTGCTTGAAGAAAATTCTTCTAAATATTATTACAAAGGCCGACACTCTTATTATAATATCAGAAAAGAAAACGATGGCTCTTTTGAATAAGCGGGACAGTCGTTTTCCTTGCGTGTATGGCTTGACAGAAAACCGAAAAGGTAGATTATATGAATTCAAAAAAAGAAACAAATATAAATAATTCTGTAAGAAGTAAAATGCTGCATAAAAATCTGAATTTTGCGGCGGCTGAAGCCTATAAGCTCTTGAGAACAAATTTGTCGTTTACACTTTCTGACAAAGCTAAGGATTGCCGTGTTATAGGAGTTACAAGCTCGATTCGATCGGAAGGAAAATCAGTTACATCGGTTAATCTTTCATATTCGCTTGCAGAAAGCGGGAAAAAAGTTTTGCTTATAGATGCAGATATGAGACTTCCTACGGTAGGCAAAAAAATGAATATGCCAAATGCACCCGGTCTTTCAAATATACTTGTTGCAGGGGACGGTGAAACTGAGATACAGGTCAGAAGTTCCAAGGTTGCTGACAAATGGTTTATACTTACGGCGGGAGATATTCCTCCGAATCCAAATGAACTTCTTGGATCCAACCGTATGAAACTTTTGATTGATACGGTTTCTGAAAGGTTTGATTATATAATTGTAGATCTTCCGCCGGTAAATATAGTATCTGATGCTCTCGCAGTTTCGCCGTATCTTGACGGAATGATAGTTGTCATGCGCGAGGGTTATACCGAAAAGAAAACACTTCATGAGTGTTTGAGACAGCTCAAAATGGTAAATGTAAAGATTCTCGGATTTGTTATGAATGACTCGCACGAAAACAGCGGAAAGTATGGTAAGCGCAGAAAATATGCTTCCGGGAAATACGGTTACGGATATGATTATGGCGGTAAGAAATGATTTTTCCGAGGACATTGCGCAAAAATGATCGATTTTCACAGCCATATTCTTCCGGGAATTGATGATGGGAGCAAAAGCGTTGAAGAAAGTATAGAACTGCTCAGGATGCTGTCTGTGCAGGAGGTGGATACAGTTGCCGCTACGCCGCATTTCTATGCTTCGGACGGTTCTCCGGAAGAGTTTTTCGAAAGGCGCGATGCGTCTGCCGGATTGCTCAAAGCAGCTATGCCGCGCGGGCTGCCGAAAATATTCCTGGGAGCAGAAGTGCTTTATTATCAGGGAATAAGCGGTATGCGTGAACTCGGCAGAATGAGAATCGAAGGTACAAGATTGCTTCTTTTGGAGATGCCGGTGTCGGTGTGGAGTGAATATGCTATACGTGAGGTGGAAAATCTTTGCGGCGGTGAATTTATCGTTATGATAGCTCATTTCGAACGTTATATATTTCTTCAGAAAGCTAATGTTTTGGAGCGTTTGTTATCATCCGGAGTTATAATGCAGACTAATGCTTCAGCACTGCTTCGTTTCGGAACAAGGCGAAAAATACTTAATATGTTTAAACGCGGCGAGGTTCATTTGATCGGTTCCGACTGTCACAGTATAGATATCAGACCGCCGCGGATGCAAGAGGCATATTCTGTTATCAGAAAGCATCTCGGTGATGTATTTGCTGAAGATATTGATTTTTACGGAAGATCCTTCTGGGAGGGGTAAAATTGCGTAAAGGCTTTTTAGCCGCAGGTACAGTGTGTGCGATTTTGTGTGTGGTATGTATTGTATGTCTTGTACTTGCACTTCCGCATAAAGACGCAGTTGTTCCGGGCGGACCGGCTGTGACGGAGCATGATACCGCATATGTCAGCAGATCCGCTGATATTAAGACACCTATAAATTCCGCGTCGGATACCGAAGCTGAATTATATAAAAGCCCTGTTAATTTTGAGTCGCTTCAGGGAATAAATCCCGACGTTTATGCGTGGCTCGAGATTAAAGGAACGAACATAAGTTATCCTGTGGTGCAGAGTCCCGTTGATGATAGATATTATCTTAAGCATACGGTTGAGGGAAAGTATTCCGATAACGGAACACTCTTCACTGAGCATCAGTATAACGGAACTGATTTTAATGATCCGGTAACGGTGATTTATGGGCATAATATGGGACCTGGGACCGGTATTATGTTTGGAGACCTTGAACAAATGTACTCTGATGACGGCGGTATAGAAAAATATAGGGATATAACCGTCTATGTTCCGGATAAAGAATTGCATTACACTGTATTTGCTGCAGTGCCGTACAGTAATCGCCATATACTTTATTATTACAGTTGCTTTTCCGGAGACGGACTGATTAATGAATTTATTGACAGCATATACGAAGCCCGCGGATTCGGAGTAAATACTGATGAAAGTTTTAAACTCCGTGAAGGCGATCATATATTAGTGCTTTCTACTTGTTTACAGGGAAATGACAGCAAACGTTGTCTTGTGCTTGCAAGGCTTGAAGAAATAAACATATAAAAAGGTATAAATGCCGGCTTTGCCTAAATCGGTGATACCGAGCTTTTAAATAAGATTTTAAATAAGAAAGGAAAAACATTATGAAAAAAGTATTTAGTATTTTAATGGTGTCTGTGATGATTGTTGCAATGGGTATTACGGCATTCGCTGTTCCGGACAATTTTGTATCAAGTCCGACTGCAAATCAGGCTCCTGCGGTATCGGATGTATCTTCTTCTGATGAGAACTTTAAGGGAGAGATAGTTGTAACACCCTATGCTTCCAGAAATAATCTTGCGGCGGAAAAGCTTGATGAGATTCAGGGAGCTTTTAGCGGAATAACCTCAGCTGCTGACCTTACGGCTGTAAGCGCAGGGCTTCGTACTATTGCTGCAAACCGCAATATTGCACCTGCAAATCTTGCGGTAAGCGATCTGTTTGACCTTAGTGAGTATAATGATGACGGTTATCAGAGGAACGGTACTGTTACAGTTACTCTTAAGAGCAGTTCTTTCAGAAACTTTGTTGCTCTTCTTCACTATGTAAATTCACAGTGGGAGATTGTTGAAAATGCCAGACTTGGTGCTGACGGTGAAACTCTTACATTTACGGTTGACAGCTTCTCACCTTTTGCTGTTGTTGTAAATACAGATTCTTCTGTTCCGTCATCTCCGCAAACCGGATATGATTTTCCTGTTGAGTATGTATGCGGTGCTATTGCATTTTGCGCGGCAGCCGTTGTATTCTTTGCAATGAGCAAAAGAGCGCATAACGCGTAATTTTTTATTAAAATGAACCGAAAACAGATTCATAAAAAAAAGATATTATACCGTGTCTTTTGCGTTGTTTTGATTCTGTTAGTGGCAGCAGCTGCCCTGATGGTAATCCGTAAATGGGAGGACCGTCAGGGCGCTTATTCTGATACAGATACGGAAAGTCCGTCAGCAAACAGAGATGACCGACGGATGGTCAGATATGACGGTCAATGGTATTCGCTTAAGGATAATCAGGAGCTTTTGCTTATAATGGGTCTTGATAAATTTGAGAAGAATACCTCCAGTGAATCTTATAATAACGATCAGCAGGCGGATTTTCTTATTCTTCTTGCAATTGATAATAATGCCCGAACTGTCGAGGCTCTTCATATAAATAGAGACAGTATGGCGGAGATCAATATTCTCGGCGTTGGAGGTCAGATCGTGGGCACCTATGTGGGACAGCTTGCGCTTGCTCATACATATGGAAGCGGAGACCATGACAGTTGCCGGAACACACTAAAGGCGGTATCGTCTTTACTGTATGATCTGCCTATAGACCATTATGTATCGGTTACAATGGATGCAGTTCAGGTAGCTAATGATATGGCGGGCGGTGTTACCGTTACTGTAACCGATGATTTTTCGGGGGTTGACGATACCCTTAAACAGGGAGAACAAGTTAGGCTTCTTGGGCAGCATGCGTTGAATTATGTACGTGCAAGAAGCGGTGTAGCCGACGGCACGAATATAAACAGAATGGAACGTCAGCGTCATTATATAGGCGCTTTATACGATGCAATTTCTCAGCGTTCCGCATCAGATGAAAATTTCTTGCTTCAGCTTATGTTTGAAATAAAAGATTATATTGTTTCCGATTGTTCGGCAGCTAAGCTGAATGATATTATGAATCAGATAACCGGATATGAGGTCGGTGATATTCAGGTTATAGAAGGAAAGACTGAGGCAGGAGAGGAATATATGGAATTTTATCCGGATGAAAAATTGCTTCAGAAGCAGATTGTAACTCTTTTTTATGAACCGTCAGAATAAAAGTTAAATGAATACAGTTATTTAATTTTTATGAATGTTCTAAGACAGGTACAAATAGAGTCTTTAATATTGTCAAGTGATTATCTGTAAATAATCCTGTGGCTTTATCACGGTAACTGAGTCCGTTTTTAATGTTTAAATAGCATAAATTGTGTTGTATTTATATTATGTAGTTTGTGTATTTTAAACTGTATTTACAGATAAGTTTCTTATACTATTCAAAATTATTCATCTAAAGTAAATCACAGGAAGTATATAGTTATGCAAATTAGTAAAATTTTTCATGGTTATTACAGAAAATTAATATTACTTATATTTGATGCAGTATCGTGTGTTATAATAGATGTATTGTATTTGATTGCGGCGCGGATGTCAAGCACTTCTCCCGACTATAAAATTGATAAATATATGGCAAATACCATTCTCATGATGTTTTGCATGTTTGCTGTAAGGATATTTTTAAAGGTATACAAAAACGTTTGGCGTTATCCTAATATAAAGGCGTATTTTTCGCTGATATGTTCTGATGCAATAGGTGCGATGATTGCCTTAACAATATCACGGTTTTCAGGCGTATATGAGGGAATATGGCAGTTTGTTATCGTGGCATCTCTTTGTTCTCTTCTGGCACTGATGTCGAGATTTGTTTACCAGTTTATATATAGAAATTCCAATAAAAAGATATCAGATGAAAGTGAACTTATAGATATTGCGATCGTCGGAGCCGGACGTGTTGGTTCTGTGCTTGCTCAGGAGCTTATTTCGAACCCTAAATCTGAATACAATCCTGTTTGTTTTATTGACGATGATAATACAAAGATAGGAAACCTTGTTGTTGGTCTTCCTGTTTACGGACAAAATTCTATTGAAAAGGTAGTAAGTTCACTCGGAATTAAGGAATTTGTTGTTACCATAACCGATATGGACGTTGATAAAATGAATAAGCTTCACGAACAATACAGCAAATTCGGTAAAGTAGAAATATATGATTCTCCTTTTGGAAAATCTGATAGCAATGAAAAAAAGATTATCCGTGATTTTCAGATAGAAGATCTGCTTTTTCGCAACCCTATAAAAATGGAAAACAGAGATGTTTTGAAATATTATTCCGGCAAGACTGTTCTTGTGACGGGCGGAGGCGGATCGATCGGATCCGAACTTTGTCGCCAGATAGCGTCATGCGCACCGAAAAAGCTTGTTATATTTGATATTTACGAGAATAATGCCTATGAGATTCAACAGGAACTTGTAAGGCATTATGGAAATAATCTTGACTTGACAGTTTTGATAGGATCGGTAAGAGACCGTGAACGTATTGAACAGGTGTTTGCGGAATATCATCCCGACGTTGTATTCCATGCTGCCGCACATAAGCACGTTCCTTTTATGGAGGAAAGTGCCGGAGAAGCAATTAAGAACAACGTTCTCGGTACATATAATACTGCCGTATTGGCTG
>CALGZV010000365.1 GCA_937934385.1 uncultured Clostridia bacterium
AGCACAGGGACCTTACTGCGGCAAAGCAGGGGAAAACAAGCACACCGTGACATACAAGGATTCGGTTCTCGGTGAGGACGGCAAGACAGTCGTAGTTCCCGGTTCCATTACTGTTGACGGAAAAGAGATCACTATTTATGCATGCCCGAAGGCTGCTGATCTTCCCTGGGGAGAACTCGGTGTTGACGTTGTTCTTGAATGCACCGGCTTCTATACCTCTAAGGAAAAGTCTATGGCTCACATTCAGGCAGGCGCTAAGAAGGTTGTTATTTCTGCTCCCGCAGGAAACGATCTTAAGACTATCGTATATAATGTAAACCACAAGGACCTTACAAAGGATGACCAGGTTATCTCCGCAGCATCCTGCACAACTAACTGCCTCGCTCCTATGGCTAAGGCTCTTAACGATACCTACCCGATCCAGAGCGGTATCATGACAACTGTTCACGCTTACACAGGAGACCAGATGATCCTTGACGGTCCTCAGAGAAAGGGTGACCTCCGCCGTGCGCGCGCAGGCGCTCAGAACATCGTTCCGAACTCTACCGGAGCTGCAAAGGCTATCGGTCTTGTTATCCCCGAGCTGAACGGTAAGCTTATCGGTTCTGCTCAGCGCGTTCCTACTCCTACAGGTTCTACAACCATTCTTGTTGCAGTTGTTAAGGGTAAGGACGTAACAAAGGATTCTATCAACGCTGCTATGAAGGCTGCTGCTACAGAGTCTTTCGGCTACAATACAGATGATATCGTATCCTCCGATGTTATCGGTATGCGTTTCGGATCTCTGTTCGATGCAACACAGACAATGGTTTCCAAAATCGATGACGACACATATCAGGTACAGGTAGTTTCTTGGTACGATAACGAGAACTCCTACACAAGCCAGATGGTTCGTACGATCAAGTATTTCGCAGAGCTTGGCTGATTTGAGTCTATAACTGTTTAAAAGGGTTCGCAGGTAAAATTGCGGACCTTTTTATGTTTTTGTATTAATAAAACCACCGGTGAATGCAATAGTAAAATAAAGGCAGACACATGAGAAACCACCATGTATCTGCCTTTTTGTTATGATAAAAATGAAAAAATATTATGTGAGGGATCAAGATGAAAAGAGGACAGAAGAGACGAATACAAACAGATATGAGCAAGACAGAAAGATATTTACCGGGTTACTGTCAGAAGAACATAAGAAACACAAAACAAAAGGCTGTCATTATCTTGCAAGCTTAGTTCTGAATAAAATAGGTTGGGCGTTTTCGGATAATCCGGCACACAAATGCTGTAAATTGGCAGGAATATGTTCTAAAACGAACAGAGGAAGGAAAATCTCAGGAAAAAAATATTAAATTTCCAAATACAATTAAAGGAAACCGGAATGCAAATAAACCGTTAGAGATCGTAGTAACTTGCATTATGCATAAAGGTGTACGTTGGGAATGGGTCTGTCTTTTAGATGCGTTTAATAATGAGAGATTATCTCACAAACTTAATTACAAAACCCCCGTTCAATATAGATTCGAACAAGGGTTTGAGTAATTGGTGTTTTTTGCTGTCTGCTTTTTACTGTACAAGTGACCGCATTTACTTGTACATTTTGGTGGCAGCGCACGCGGTATGATTGTTTACTTGACAAGTTCATATTTGACAGATAGCTTTCGGTATCCCGTCAAATGTTTTATAGAGGGTTGCTGCTGATATTCCGGAACCTGCGTGCTGAGCATATATACATCATACGTTTACCGTGTGCAGGCCTTGCGGCTTGATCCGGCCGGAACTTATTTATCTGCTCAGGTCTGTCACGCTGCAGTAGTGTCCGACGGTCTTGACGGTATCGCAGAAGCGCGAAAGCTCGGAGATCATCGCGCGTCCCGCGTCGCCTGTCTCGTCGCCCTCTATCTCGGCGAAGAAATAGTATTCCCACGCGGATTCCTTTCTCGGACGGCTGCGCAGCGAACTCATGGAAAAGCCGTAGCTTCCGATTACCGATATTGCCTTTGCGAGAGCGCCTGCGACGTTGCTTACCGTGAATATCAGTATGAAACGGTTGTCCTTTCCGCGCGCCGATGTATCCTCGGAGGGAGAGAATACCGCGAAGCGTGTCGTGTTGACCGAGCTTTCGTTGATATCGTGGTCGATAGCTTCAAGTCCGTATATCTCGGCGGTCTCCCTGCTTGCAATAGCCGCGGTATGGATATCCGCATTTTCGGCGACGAGCTTTGCTGCATCTGCTGTGCTTGAGGCCTGCACGGTCTCGAAGCCGAAGCGTCTTATATAGTTA
>CALGZV010000366.1 GCA_937934385.1 uncultured Clostridia bacterium
AGCTTTTTGAGTATATTCTGCTCTGGCATCTGCAGCGCCGCTCATCATTTCATCTATATCTATTCCTGCAACGGCAATGGGAAGAAGTCCTACCGCTGTAAGGACTGAATAACGTCCTCCTACATCGTCCGGAACGACGAAACTTTCGTATCCCATATCAGTAGCGAATTTCTTAAGTGTGCCGCGGCGTTTATCAGTAGTTACAAATATACGCTTAACCGATTCTTCCACACCGTATCTTTTTTCAACATATGAACGGAAGATCCGGAATGAGAGTGCCGGCTCAGTTGTTGTACCTGACTTTGATATAACGTTCAGACAAACATCCTTTCCTTCGCATATCGAAAGCAGTTCGTTTATCTGTACCGGAGATATAGAATTTCCGGCAAAGTAAATATCGGGTGTATCCTTTTTAAGAGAGTTATAAAGAGGACTCTTTACAAATTCAACAGCTGCTCTTGCACCGAGATAAGATCCGCCGATTCCGATTACGATGAAAACATCGCAGTTCTTTTTAATAAATTCAGCAGATTGTTTTATTCTTGCAAATTCTTCTCTGTCATAATTAACAGGAAGATCGCGCCATCCGAGAAAATCACTTCCCTCTCCGCTTCCTGTCATAACCTTGCCGAACGCTTCTGTTGTCTCTGCTTCAAGTGCTTTTATTTGATCGTCCGAAATAAATTTGTCTGCGTATTTTAAGTCAAGTCTGATCGCCATTATACTGTCCCTCATGGATTTTTCATTAATTTATTTTGCACCTCTATTATACACTTATTTCGTATTTCTTGCAATAGCATTTTGCTAAATTTTTTAAATCATAAGAAAATTAGTTACGATTTTTACAAAAATACCGAAGAAATCTATACGTTCGACCGCCTCAGATGCAACAATGTCGCTTGAGCCTATTTCTGAGTCTCCGCTTTTATATACAATTCTTCCGATTACAGCGCCCTTATCCACAGGAGCAATAAGTGTTTCGGGAAGTTCGGTAATTACTTCTATATTCTTTCCGGTGTTTTTTGGAAGTACCTGACGGAATTCGGCAGAAACAGGTACGCAGGTATCATTTTTACCGCCTATAACCGGAATTTCTGCAAGTGTATTTTCCGGATAATTAACATAACAATAATCAGCAAAACCAATATCGAGAAGCTTTTTGGCAGAAGCGTTGCGGGCGATGATCCCATAATTACCGCTATAAGATGCATTCCGTCACGTTTGGCAGTTGCGCTGATACAGAATTTTGCCTTTGATGTCGATCCCGTTTTTAATCCTGTAGCACCGTTATAAAATCTGACAAGCTTATTTGTATTTGTCAAAGTAAATTCACCGCCGCGTATAGAATCCATCCATGTGGAACTGTATTCGGTTATTTTTTCATGCGATAAAAGCTCGGCGGACATGATGGCTATATCGCGTGCTGAAGTTACATGGTTTACTGTAGTATCATCAAGTCCGTTTGTGTTTTCAAAATGAGTGTTATTCATTCCGAGTTCTGCGGCCCGGTCGTTCATTCTTGAAACAAAGCTTTCTTCGCTTCCCGAAATATACTCTGCGAGAGCTACCGCCGCATCATTAGCGGACGATATTACCACGCTTTTTATTAGATCCTCTACGGTCATCTGTTCACCGGGCGCGAGAAACACCTGTGATCCTCCCATAGATGCTGCATTTTCACTAACTCCGACAGTATCGGAAAGAGATATAGTTCCGGAATCAACGGCTTCCATTGTCAGAAGAAGTGTCATTATTTTGGTTACCGAAGCTGGAGGAAGCTGTTCATCTGCGTTTAATTCGTACAAGACAGTTCTGGTTTCCGCTTCCATAAGGATAGCGCTTCTGGCGTCAAGCTCCGGTTCTGTAGCATGCAGCATCAGTAATTCTCCTGACGAGCAGAAAATGAAAACAGCAGAAAAAAACGCCGTTAAAAACTTTAATAGCCGATGTGTTTTGTTTAATCGTTCCATAACGTAAGCTCCGTTCTGCCGCATGATTTGCGGCTAATGATTTATCCGTTTGTAATATTTATTTTTAATATATAGATATTTTTTAAAAAAAGATTTTATTCCGAAAGAGCATGACATATTTATCAAAAAAAGATTTTATATTAAATATTGACCGCATAAATCTAAAAGGCGACCGATATCATGTCGATATCGGTCGCCTTAATTGCTTTTTATAGAATTTTCTGATTTTTAGTTACATTATTTCGGGATATTTTAGCTTAGCCGCAGTAAGCGTATTCCTAAGAAGCATAGCTATAGTCATAGGTCCTACACCGCCGGGCACAGGAGTAACAGCAGATGCTTTAGGATACACTGATTCGAAATCAACGTCTCCACACAATTTCCCGTCGGAATCACGGTTCATTCCGACATCAATAACTACGGCACCATTCTTTACCATATCGCCCTTTATGAGACGCGGACGGCCTACTGCGACGACAAGAACATCTGCACGCTTGCATATTTCCGAAAGGTCCTTTGATCTTGAATGTGCGATCGTAACGGTTGCGTTTTTATGGAGCAGGAGCATAGCCATTGGTTTTCCGACTATATTGCTTCTGCCGACGACGACGCATTCCTTTCCGGTAAGATCAACACCGCTGCGCTCCAGAAGCACCATAACTCCGGCAGGTGTACACGGAAGAAGCTTGCAGTCTCCGATCATTATATGACCTACATTTTCAGCTCTGAAAGCATCTACGTCTTTATCTCCCGAAATGGCTGATATAACAGCATTTTCATCGATTCCAGCGCCTCCGTTCTCTTTTTTGGGAAGCGGAAGCTGAACAAGGATACCGTCTGTCTCATCATCGGTATTAAGCTTTTCGATAAGATCAAGAAGCTCCTTCTGTGATGTTTCTACAGGGAGTCTGTACACGGAAGAACGCATACCTACTTCTATGCATGCACGTTCCTTGTTCCTTACATATACCTGAGATGCAGGATCTTCTCCGACGAGTATTACCGCGAGAGAAGGCTTTCGGCTCATTTTTGCAACTTCAGCTGCAATTTCTGCTCTGCACTGCGCTGCAATAGCTTTTCCGTCTATTATTTTTGTAAGTTCATTATTCATTGTCACAGACATCCTTTCCGTCTTTGCTGTCTTTTTCTTTATATTCCGTCCCGGATGTTTTGCTGTTTTCGCATACATCACCGATACTGTTTTCTGTTACATCGGCTTTTCGGTCGTCGGAGGAATTATTTTCTCTGTCGGGTATATCAGTTTCCGAAGCAGAAGCATTCGATGCTCCAACTGTAATTGAAAGCCGTGAATCGCTGTGCTTTTTCACATAGGATCTCAGAGATATTATGATTATAAGTCCTGAGATAAAGCTCAGAAATGCGACAAGCTGTGAAACTCTTATACTTCCGATATAAAGACTGTCTGTACGAAGCCCCTCTATGAACATGCGTCCGAGTCCGTACCATGTCAGGCAGGAATATATGCTCATGAGATTATTTATACCGTCTTTGCCGTCGGCATAGCGCACGCATGCGTCGGAATCGGTTACAGCACGCTTGAATTTTTTAATAATGTCATCGCGGCCGTCAAGTATAGCTACATATGAGTTGGGGTTAGAATCCGACTTGCTCATCTTATGACCCGGATCGCTGAGCGACATGATTCTCATTCCTGTTTTGGGAATATACGGTTCGGGTATCGTAAATGTTTCACCGTAAAGACCGTTAAAGCGTTCTGCGATATCGCGGGTAAGCTCAACATGTTGCTTCTGATCCTGTCCGACAGGAACAAGCGCCGCCTGATAGAGAAGAATGTCCGCTGCCATTAGCGAAGGGTATGTGAAAAGCCCCGCATTTATATTATTTGCATTTTTTGCGCATTTATCCTTAAATTGCGTCATGCGGGAAAGCTCGCCGAACATAGTATTGCAGTTAAGCACCCATGCAAGTTCAGCATGTGCAGGCACATGGCTCTGAACAAAGATTATGCTTTTTTCAGGATCTATTCCGGCTGCAAGGTAGACTGCAAGCGCTTCATAGGTATGACGGCGGAGATCTGCCGGAACCTGTCTTACTGTGATTGCATGCATATTTACGACGCAGTATATGCAGTTATAATCGTCCTGGAGAGACACCCAGTTTTTGAGCGCTCCGAGATAGTTGCCAAGGGTAAGTATGCCGCTCGGCTGTATGCCGGAGAATATTATTTTTTTTGTTTCTTCATTATTCATTTTTATTGCCTTTCATGATCGGCGCAGCCTTATGCGGCATTGCCGAAGCCTTTTTGCTTATATAAGCATTTCTCTGACGGTATCGGCAAATATCTTTATTCCGCGCTCTATCTGCTCACATGACGGGGTAGAGTAATTCAGACGAACGGAATTTGTCGGAGCGCCGGTATCGCAGTTAAAAGCTGTTCCGGGGACTACCGCTACCTTTTTTTCAAGAAGTTTCGGAACAAGCTCTGATACTGATATGCTTTCGGGAAGCGTACACCACAGGAACAGACCGCCCTCCGGTCGCGTATATTTTACTTCATCAGGCATGAACTTGTCCAGAGATTTCAGCATAAGCTCACATTTCATGCGGTAAAGCTTACGTATTTTTGAGATATGTCCGTCCATGTCGAATTTTGTCATGAAGCTGTGACAAAGCATTTGTGACAGCATGTTTGTATGAACATCCTCAACCTGTTTTGCAACAACAAGCTTTTGAATAATTGATGAATGTGCCTGAACGAATCCGACGCGCATACCTGCCGAAAATATTTTTGAAAATGATCCGCAGTAAACTACAATTCCGTCATCGTCCATGCTTTTCATAGTCGGAATCTCTTCTCCGGCGAAACGCAACTCACCGTAAGGATTGTCCTCTATGATAACGATACCGTTTTTACGCGCGATATCATATACCGCGCGGCGCTTTGCTTCGGACATGGTAATACCGGACGGATTCTGAAAAGTAGGGATAAGATAGAGCAGCTTTGCACGCGGCTTATCCGCTATTGCCTTTTCGAGCGCCTCAATATTTATTCCGTCGCTGTCAACACCGACTCCGACGGGTTTTGCTCCGAGGGAGCGGAAAGCGTTAAGCGCACCGATAAAGCTCGGATCCTCACATATAACGACGTCGCCCTCATTGCACATGGCTTTACAGGCCAGCTCTATTCCTTGCTGGCCCCCGGAAACGATTATCGTGTCATCGAAATCGCGTCCGCATCCGAAATTTGACCGGAGCCTTTCAGCAACAGATCTGCGCAGCGGCATGTACCCTTCCGTTGTTCCGTACTGGAGTGCAGTTACAGGCTCCTGCTCGAAAATGCGTGCGCATTCTTCTCTTATAAATTCGTCCGGAAATGATTCCGGTGCCGGGTTTCCGGCAGCAAAAGCGATTACCTCGGGATCTGTGAGACTTTTAAATATCTCACGTATTGCCGAAGGCTTAAGCTCTGCAAGTTTATCGGAAAATTTATATTCCATATTTTTATGAATCCTCTTTTAAGACCAAAATATACGTACCTGCCTGCTATTATCGACTGTATAATGTCAGAAAATGTCCTTTGCCGCCGGGTATTATTAAGGTATTATAGCATATCAACACTATTATATCACAGTCAGGATAATTTTTCAAGAAGAAGCTATTAATTTTGCTTGAATAACTTGAATAAGCATTAAAGTTGTGCTATAATAATCCAAAATATAAATGTATGCTTATATTTATATTGTAGTTTGTTAAATTCATATGAACAATACGCCTTGAATGATCTGCGTTCAGGAAATATATTCCTGTGGTTGAAACGGCACAGTTATATCTATGAAATACGTAGAAAGGAAGCTTTCGGATATCAGAAAGCCATAGCTGAAAATGAAAAATAGAAGAGATACCGAATATACAGAGTACGGTCACAGTAAAAACGGTTGCCTTAAAGCGGTCGGAATCATAATGAAGGTTTTGCTTATAGCCGTTATAGTTGTTATTTTCTCACTTCTCGGTTTCAGACTGTATGAGCAGAAAACTCCGAAAGCACTCACGCGTATCCTGTGGAATGAAAAAACGATTGCTGCTTATAACGCGGACAGTACGGCGTTTTCTGTAACAGACTGTGAAGTAAATCAGAATTTTACCGAAGACGGATATTTCTTCGTTGATAAAATAATGCTCCTTCATGAGGCAGATCAGGTTCAGCTTACAGTAAGCTACAATAACAGTACCGTCCGATATCTGGAGGAGTCTTACCGTAAAGAGGATCCCTCTTCAGCGACAGGAGAATCCGCAGATACTGCTCAGACTGAATACGATCCTTACGGAGTTTATAGCGGAGAACCTTTCATATACATTCTTTATGACAATAACGGTACTATCTATGATGATTACAGTTATGTGTCGTCGGCAAGTCTTTTGCACAGTTTCCGCCGTTTGATTTTTGACGGGGTTCCGTGTGACGCCGAAGGGCTGTCGCTTGCGATATTCAGAGCAAACGATATTGAAGAAGGCGCCGAAATAGGAACCGGAGACGGAAAAGTTCTGCCCTGGCGTGAAATTGTCATAGTTAATGAATCAACCGAGAAAAAAGAACATAAAATAAACGGTAAGGAAGCCTATACGGGATCTGTCACCGATGGACTTGTAAAGATTGAGAGTGCGGTGAACAGCGACAGCCTAAGATAAAACGCACAGACAAGGCGGAAAATATACGAAAGGAATTTACCTTCAGTTCTATGATATTGAATCCGAAAGAAACAACTATTGCATACCGATGCCCTGTATGCGGATCGTCGGTAATGAGCATTGTCGGGGTTTTCTCTCTCAGCGGAGACCATATTAAGCTTAAATGCAGTACATGCGGCGAAAGCGAAATGTCAATAACTTATACTAAAGACCGCAAGATACATCTCAGCGTACCGTGTACCGTATGTCCTTCGCCGCATAATTTTATCCTTAATGAAAATGTACTCTTTGAAAAAAATGTTTTTCCGCTGACATGTCAGTGTACCGGACTTGACATATGTTTTATAGGAAAAGAAGATGCCGTAATTGAGGCATGCAGGAAATCCGACAGTGTTCTTAAAAAGCTTCTTGAGGAATCCGGTGCGCAAAGTCTCGGCGAGCTTCGAGGGGACCTCCCGGAGGACGATTGCAGCGCACGCGAAGACGATGCCCAAACTTTTGACATAGTAAACTTTATTCTTGCGGAACTTGAGGAAGATAACCTGATACACTGCAAATGTCCCAAAGATTCATCTCATTCATATAAATTTGATATTGTGGGAAAGCAGCATGACACTGTTCTTATATATTGTGATACCTGTGAAGCAAGCACTGCGGTAAAGATAGGTGATCCGGTTGCGGCAAATGCCTTTCTTCATATCGATGAACTTAATCTAAAGTAAAACCCGTCCGCTGTATACATGCAAAAGCTGCCGACGGCGGTATCAAAATATAATTTTATTGGATTAATAAAATAATGAACGGCAAAGATTGCCATGGATAAAAGATGATATATTTACGTTGTGCTTCGTGATGTATGCGAAGGATAGTGTCTCAAAGAAAGGAAGTAAAAAATGGTATATGTTTTTCTTGCAGACGGATTTGAAGAGATCGAAGCGCTTTGCCCTATAGATCTTATGCGGCGTGCCGGAATAGAAGTAACTGCTGTGTCGGTGGCCGGCAAAAGACAGGTAACCGGCTCTCATAATATTTCCGTAGAAGCTGATGTTTTAATTGAGCAGCTTAAGATAGATGAACTTCCGGAGCTTATTATGCTTCCCGGAGGTATGCCGGGAGCTGTAAATTTATCGGAGGACAAGCGTCTCAGCCAGCTGATAAAGTCATCAGCTTCTGCAGGCGTCATGATTGCTGCTATATGTGCGGCTCCGTTTATTCTCGGAGAACTCGGTCTGCTTGAAAACAGAGCGGCAACGTGTTATCCGGGCTATGAAAAAGCACTGACCGGTGCCAGAATTTCCGAAAAGGAAGTTGTACACGACGGAAATATTATAACTGCTGCAGGAATGGGTGTGTCGTTTGAGTTCGGTCTTGAAATTGTCAGGTCGCTCCGTGGATTTGAGGCTGCCGAGCGGATCGCAGATTCAATACGCTTCCGCGCAAACAACAAAGACGGAATGACTCATGTTTGAACTGAGAGAACATAAGAAGCGTCTGCGCGATGAATATCTGACGCGCAGAAAAGCGCTTGAACCTAGGATAAAAAGAGTTATGGATGAGAAAATATGCAGCATCCTTACCTCTCTTGCTGCTTACCGATATGCCGATACTCTTCTTGTGTACTATCCTATGCCGGATGAAATAGACATAAAGCCGTTTATTGAACATGCGTGGGCGGACGGAAAAAGTATTGCTTTTCCAAGGTGCAGACGGGAAAGCAGAAGCATGACTTTTCATATTGTATCATCTTTTGACGAGCTGTCCGAAGACGGAATGTTTGGCATTCCGGAGCCCATGTCCGATCTTCCCGTGTATGATCCCGAAAACAACCGTTTACAGCAGTCAGCATGTATAATTCCGGCTGTAATATATGATCGCAGCGGATACCGTATAGGATACGGAAAGGGATATTATGACCGGTATCTTCCGTCTTTTTCCGGTTCGAGAATCGGTGTTTGCTACAGTGGTTTTATCACAGATAAA
>CALGZV010000367.1 GCA_937934385.1 uncultured Clostridia bacterium
GAGAGCGCCGTGCCAAATGTCAACGCCCATTCCGCGCCCGGCAAGCTCGTCAGGCAAAGCGTCATTATATTCCCCTGTAAGAAACTGACAGCTCTGCCCGGCACGCACCTGTTTCACAAGCTCAAGATTTGCCATCGAAAAAGCGATAAAACAGGTCTTGTCAAGATATCCGTCGAATATCTCAAACAGTTCTTCGATCTCAGCGAGCGTAAAATTGCTTTTAAGTTCGGGAACGCACACCTTGCCGTAGCGCTCGCATATCTTACGGTACTCGGACGGATTACAAAGCCGAAGATCGTTCCGATAGGCTCCGTCGATATCGCGGAGGACAAGCCCGCGCAGCTTATCAAACGGCGCATCTTCAATAACAACATCCTCCCCGCACAAGCGGCCTGTTCTCCCGTCGTGTATACAAATAAACTTGCCGTCCGCCGTGCGCCATATATCCGTTTCAATTCCGAAATAACTGCGGTTGCCGGCAGCGACAAACGCTGCCGCGGTATTTTCTGTTTCGAGTCCGCTCAAGCCCCTGTGAGCTATAAGCTGTGCAGTTCCCTGCGTATTTATCTTTACAGTGTCCACCAAATCTCCTCCGTAACAAGGCGGAAAAAAAATATCCTGCCCCATGTATTCATTCCGATACCGATCATATATTCTTCACCGCCGGATAATTCCGTCCGTCAATAATTTTAATAAATCAATCTACATGTATACCGACTATTTCACGTATGCGCAGAGAAGATCGAACGTATTTCTGACTCCGTCAAGATGCGAACGCTCATATCCATGTGACGCGTAAACGCCTGCGCCTATCAGCGCCTGACGCAGATCATAGCTTCCGACAGCCGCGGCGCAATCCGAGAAATAATGCGGATATATGTCAACCGCATAGCCGATACCGCTTTTCTTTGCAAGCTCGACAAGGCGGCAGGTTATATCATAGTCGTAAGGTCCGTTTGTGTCAGCCGCGCAGATCGAAACCGTTTTTTCGGTACACTCAAGTCCTTCTCCGACACATCCCATATCGACTGCAAGTATCTCATTTACACCGTCCGGACACATTGCGGCTGCGCCGTGACCGACCTCCTCATAAACGGTGAGATGAATATACACAGGTCTGGAGAGCACGATCTTCTCGTCGTGAACATATTTTGCAAAGCCGAGCAGTATCGCCGCGCTTAGCTTATCGTCAAGGAAACGGCTCTTTATATATCCCGACTGCGTTATAACGGTATTCGGAGCAAAGCAGATATAGCATCCGTTTTCGATTCCGAGCGCTTTTACATCCTCCGCGCTCCTCACATCCTCGTCGAGAACGATCTCGACACTGTCAAAATTCCGTTCGGTCTTAGCAGCCTCTCCGTTGACATGTATGGACGCGTTGATAAGCTGAGCCGTCGCATCATAAGTCCGCCCGTCTCTCGTGTAGACCTTTGCATACTCGGTCTCTATATTGCTCGCGGCAAGACCGCCTATCGGCTTTATCATAAGTCTGCCGTCAGGCTTTATTCTGCGGACCATAGCGCCGAGCGTATCAATATGAGCGTCGAGCAAAAGTCCGTTTTCGCTTCCCTCTCCGCCTATGCGGCAGAACACTCCGCCCTTTACGGTAAGCTCGGGAGAATATCCGAGAGCGCGGAGCTGCCCGGACGCGTACTCAGCGACCTCCGAGGTAAAACCGCTCGGACTGTCTATCGAAAGAAGTCCGAAAAGCATTTCCTTCACGTAATCAAGATACCTGTTATCCATGTTTTCACATCCTTAATATTGTTTTATATAAAAATAAATATCAAACTAACGTTATAGGCATTGTTTAAACGGCATCCCCGTCCGTCTGACTAAAAGCGAAAACGTCCTCCGAGGCGATAAGCAATAACCTCAAAGCGCCTGCTTTAATTTATATTTCCGCCTTTATGCCTGAGCCGACTCCGCTTCCGAACATCTGGCACGCTCCTGCAGCCGTTTTTTCACCTTCGGTTTGACTGCAAACCAACATATCAGATGGCAGATCACCGCTAAAAGCCATGAAACAGGGTAAGAAATATACAGACATCTGAGAGTATGGAACGCCCGGAACGCCGTGTACAGCCATACTATACGCATGCCGCATATAACTCCGATACTGACGATCATCGGCATTGTAAAATACCCTTCTCCGCGAAGCGCTCCGACAAGTACGTCCATAACTCCGCATAGCGCATATGTAGTAATTATTACACTCATACGGATAAGTCCGTATTCGATAACTTTCGGATCGCTGTTATACAGCGACAGCAGCTTGTCGCCCAGAAAATAAGCAGCATATCCCATTACGGTCCCGATAACGATGACCGACGCAAGGCACTCTATAAGGATTTTATTTATACGGCGGTAATTTCCTGCTCCGTAGTTCTGGCTGCAAAATGTTGTCGCCGTCTGATATACCGCATTCATCGAGGTATAAACAAATCCCTCGATGTTTCCCGACGCGGCGTTGCCCGCCATAGCAACCGAGCCGAACGAGTTGACCGAGGACTGGATAAGCACATTCGAAAATGCGAAAAGCACTCCCTGAAGTCCGGCAGGAAGACCTACGCGCGCGACAGCGGAAAGCTCACGGCGGTAAACGGCGGGACGGCGTATATCAAACCTGCAGTTGCCGCTTCCTTTCACAAGTGCGCGGAGTACCAACACAGCAGATATCACCTGAGATACGACTGTCGCTACCGCAACTCCCGCGACGTCCATGTTCATGTACTTTACGGTTATAAAGTTCAGCACTATGTTGACAAGTCCCGAAACGGTGAGGAAGTAGAGCGGACGCTTTGTGTCTCCGTCCGCGCGAAGTATAGCCGCGCCGAAGTTATACAGCATATTAGCCGGCATTCCGGCAAAGTATATCCTCATATACAGCGACGACAGTCCGAGTACATCGTCGGGTGTGTCCATAAGACTCAGAAGCTGCGGAGATGCGATCACTCCGAAAATACCGACAGCGATACCCGCAATGACGCTCACCGTTACCGAAGTCTGCACGGTCCTGTATATCTTACCGCGGTCCGCAGCACCTATCGACTGTGCGACGACAACTCCGGTTCCCACCGACAGTCCTATAAAAAGATTAACGATCAGATTGGTAAGAGATCCTGTAGATCCGACGGCCGCAAGAGAAGTCTTGCCCGCATATTTTCCCACGATAACGAGATCGGCTGCGTTATAAAGCAGCTGCAATATTCCGCTGAATATTATAGGCAGCGTATACCGCACTATCTTTGAGAAGAGCGGCCCGCTGCACATATCCATACTGTTTTCTTTTTTTGCCCTTTCTGAAACAGATCGCTTTATTTTCATAAAATCAGTTATGCCTCCATGCCGCTTTCCGGTCAGTGTTACGATAAACCGCCCTGTCTTGAAATTCCGTTAGAGTAAATCCTCATATCTGACAGCATTACATCAGCTTCACGGTACAAGATGCAGGCTTTATTCATTCAGTCAATGTTATCACGTAAGTCAATGCTTCCCGAAGAATTGCTCAGGTAAGCAAAGCGACGCTGCCAACTCACAGTATACCACATTTATTGTAATTTTTCAATATAAAATGCCGATATTTACCGCTCACTTTCATCTTAATGCCCCGCTTAAAACCTTGACTTTAAGCGGCAAATGTGGTATCATATTATACGTTAAAAATTTATAAAATATTATCATAAACGGCGCAGGCAGTACTCGGACGGAGAACGTCCGGCGCGCCGCCCCCTGTTTTGAAAGGAAAGAAAAATGGAGTACTATATTGACAGTGCAAACACCATAGCAATCGAAAAGCTTGTAAGAGATTTTCCGATCGCAGGCGTTACGACAAACCCCTCTATCGTGGGAAAAGCAAACACCGCTCTGTCCCCCCTGCTCAAAAAAATCCGTGAGATAATCGGAGAGGAGCGCCGCATCTACAAGGGTGTCAGCGCCAATGTGGACTTCTACAGCGGCTTTGTCTATCAGATGCTGGGCATCCCAGAGGAGCTGTTTACTCCGATTTTTGCCATCTCCCGGATTACAGGCTGGAGCGCGCATCGGGTGGAGGAGCTC
>CALGZV010000368.1 GCA_937934385.1 uncultured Clostridia bacterium
TACGGCATGCAGCTTCGCGAGAAGCAGAGAGCAAAGAGATATTACGGCGTACAGGAGAAGCAGTTCAAGTCTTATTTCCTTAAGGCTGACCGTGCTGAAGGTGTAACCGGTGAAAATCTTCTTTCATTGCTCGAACGCCGTTTTGACAATGTAATTTACAGAATGGGCTTTGCAGGAAGCCGTCGTGAATGCCGTCAGCTCGTACTTCACGGACATTTTCTGCTCAACGGCAAGAAGGCAAACATACCTTCAATGATGCTCAAGGTAGGAGATGTTATCACACTTCGTGAGGACAGCCGCAAGAGTGTTCGTATTAAGGAACTCGTAGAGCAGTTTGCTTCTGCAACATCGCCCAAATGGCTTGAAGTTGACCGTGAGGCTGTTCGCGCTACCATCAAGGATCTTCCTACAAGAGAAGACGTTGACTTTCCGTTCGAAGAACACCTTATTGTCGAGCTTTATTCTAAATAAGATTTCCCGGCCGTTCGCCCGGGTAATTGAAATTCGGTTCGTGGCGGACGAATCTCAAGTTTTGATTTGAATGAGAGATATTACAGGAGGGAAAATAATGATAGAAATAGAGAAGCCCAATATATCAACTGTAAATCTTAGCGAGGACGGAAGATCCGGCAAATTTATAGTTGAACCGCTTGAAAGAGGCTATGGTACAACGCTTGGAAATTCACTCAGACGTGTACTGCTCAGTTCCCTTCCGGGCGTTGCTGTTACAAGCATAAAAATCGACGGCGTACTTCATGAGATCTCTACGGTTCCGGGCGTTAAAGAGGACGTTACCGAGATCGTACTGAATGTCAAGGGAATCATTGCAAAACTGTATTCCGACGGTCCTAAAACCGTTGTGATCGATTGCAGCGGTGAACGCGAGGTTACTGCCGGAGATATAAAACAGGATACTGATATTGAGATACTGAATCCCGAGCATCATATCGCAACACTCAGCGAAAATACGCGTCTGTACATGGAGCTTACCTTCGATCACGGCCGCGGCTATGTTTCGCAGGAGCGCAACAAGCAGCTCGGTCAGGCTGCTGTAGGCGTTATTTACACGGACTCGATATATACACCCGTATATAACGTAAGCTATACCGTGGAAAATACCCGTGTCGGAAGCAATACCGATTACGATAAGCTCACGCTCGAGGTTCTTACGAACGGAACGATTTCTGCAAAGGAAGCGATTTCGCTCGGAGCCAAGATTCTCAATGAGCATCTCAACTTGTTTGTCGATCTTTCGGATGAGGCAAAGAAGGCAGAGATCATGGTAGAACGTGAGGAAACGATCAAGGAGAAAGTCCTTGAGATGACCATTGAGGAGCTTGACATGTCTGTCAGAAGCTTCAACTGCTTGAAGCGTGCAGGCATTGATACGGTGGAGGATTTGACCAATCGCACCGAAGAAGAAATGATCAAGGTCAGAAATCTTGGTAAAAAATCGCTTGAAGAGGTTATTCTCAAGCTGCACTCTTTAGGTCTCGACCTGAAGAAAGAAGAAGAATAAAAGGAGGAATCCAAAATGCCAGGTACAAGAAAACTCGGAAGACCTACCGCGCATCGTAATGCGATGCTTCGCGGACTTGTAACGTATCTGCTTGAGAACGGTTCTATTGAAACGACCGTTACAAGAGCTAAAGAAGTACGCAGCATGACCGAGAAAATGATCACACTCGGCAAGAAGAACACACTGGCGTCCCGCCGTGCTGCTCTTTCATATATAACTAAGGAAGATGTTGTAAAGAAGCTTTTCGATCAGATCGCACCCGAATATGCTGATCGCAACGGCGGATATACAAGCATTTATAAACTCGGACCCCGCCGCGGAGACGGAGCTGAAATGGCTATTATCCGTCTTGTAGGCTTTGAAGCAGAGAAATCTGACGATAAGGCTGCTAAGACTGAAGAGACCAAAGCTGAGTAATTTTAGCATTATACATTGTAAAAAACCGCCGCCCGGAGAGCCGGGCGGCGGTTTTTGTCGTGCTTCTATCTTTCATATTTTGTGTAGATACGGCTTTTTGTATAGATATATTTTTGCTGTTGTTTTGTTTCTGATAAGGCTTTAATTAATTTATTACTGAAACTCTATTTCGTTTACATTAAGATTTTGTCATCTGAAAAGTGTTTTCTGATGAATCAAATTATTTCTCACACGAAAAGACACCAGTATATGCCAAACTTATCTATGAGTGTAAACTGGCACGTACTGTATTCACATTCGCCGATAGGCGTGTAGCTTTTTGCTTCCTCCTTCAACACATCATAAGCCTTTCTGACTTTTTCTTCATATCCGGGACCAAAGTCAAAACAAAACATCATGTTGTTTCCCACAATAACATCCTCTGCGATCTCAGAGACGGCTAGTATCTGACCGAATACATTAAGCTCGGAATGCATATAGCCGCCGCTATCGTCAGGGTATGCGCATAGAAGTTCAGCATCAAAAGCCTTTCGGTAAAGCTCTACTGCTTCGGCGCTGCCCTTTACAAATACCTGCATCATTGATCTTGACATATTATATACCTCCGTAAATTTTCGATTTGCTTTTATTGCTTTGTGTTTATCAAATCCACAACAGACTTCCAATCTGAAACTCTGATGTGGTTGGTTTTTGTATCTGCATTGGCGTTACTTGTAAACATAACCGTTTTGATTCCGAGTTTTGATGCTGCGTCGCAATTGGACGGAAGATCATCGATTAAAATATCTATTTTTTCTTCTGTGCAAGCCTTGCCTTTGTCGAGCGTGCAGATCAATTTATCATAGATAATATTGCCTTTTTTCAATTCGGCAGCAGTAGTTTTATACGGATTTGTGTAAAACGCGGTTGTCCGTCTTGTGATAATAATGATCCTGTGTCCCATTTCTTTTAATTTTTTTATGCTCGGTGCGGCGTTAGTCTTAAAGGGTGTGTCTTCGACTATACGGTCATAGTATGTTTTGCAAAAATCAATCTCATGTGCTTTCCATTCATCTGGCATATTGCTGTATGAAATGTTCTTTCGGCGCAGTTCATCGATATCTGCATTAAAATATTCTGCTACATAAGGCTGAAAGTATTCGAAAGATTCGGTAAGGGTATCGTCAATATCAATCGCAATATTCATAATTTGTCCCTCTTGATCAAGTATAGCGCTTTGATTTTCAATTTGGATTCAACTCGTCTATGTATTTTTGCATTCTTTCCGTTACCAGTTCATCTTTATTCATGGAGAGTAGTTCTTCTTTGCTTACCCACTTATAATTTACAGTTTCACCTTCTTGAAGTGAAATTTCATTTTTATTCCAGTCTGTAACACATAAAAATTCTATATAAATAGAATGTGTTTTGTTACTTATCTCTTTTCCAACTTCGATAAGATCAGTGGAAATAATACCTGTCTCCTCCTTTAATTCTCTGATTGCACATTGAAGAGGATTTTCACCGGTCAATGCACTTCCACCTGCTGTCGCTTCCCACATTCCACCAAAATGTTTTTGGGGATCCCTTTTCATCAGCAAAAACGTTCCATCCGCATGTTTTACTAAAATTTCGCACACTAAATGAAATATATCTTTTGGAATAGGTTCACCTCTAACAAGCGTTACATTTTTAATTTTAATGAAAGACGAATTATATGCATCCCATAATTCTATTCTATCACTCCCTTTTTTTGATATTTCAACTCTGTTTTTATAAATTAATATCATAGACTTGTTACTGGATTTTGCCTCCCTCTG
>CALGZV010000369.1 GCA_937934385.1 uncultured Clostridia bacterium
ATTTTCGAATCAGCAAAAGTTCGGAAGCGTGCTTATAGATCTTTGTGATATGCTTTGCAGTACGAAAAAGGTTATCTGTGTCTGCGATGCGATAGTCGGTATGGAGGGTAACGGTCCGTCGGGAGGCTCTCCGAGAAACATAGGCTGTCTCATTGTTTCGGAAAATCCTTATGCTCTTGATGCGGTTGCAGCTGATATTATAGGACATACCGGCGAGATACCTATGGTCGAAGAGGCAAAACACCGCGGACTTTGTCCGCAGTCCGATAAAATCGTGCTGCTCGGTGATAATATAGATGAGTTTAAAGTATCTGATTACAGGCATTCTGACGCAAAGCGCGGACGTATCTTTTCAATTCTTCCGCCGTTTCTCCAACCGCGTCCCGCTATAATAACGGGAAAGTGTATCGGATGCGGAAACTGTGCCGAGAGCTGTCCGGTACATACGATATCTGTAAAAAACGGCAAGGCGGTAATAGGCAGAAAGCAGTGCATCAAATGCTTCTGCTGCCAGGAGCTTTGTCCTATTCACGCGGTTGAAATAAAGAAGAACTTCCTTTTTAAGCTTGTACGCTGACGGGAGACCGCAAATGAATTATGAAGGTACAGTGTGCGTAAAGGCGCACGCAAAGATAAATCTGTTTTTAGAGGTATCGGAGCGCCGTACTGACGGATATCACGATATAGAGAGTATCATGCATAAGATTTCTCTGCATGATACAGTTACTGTTAGCTGCCGGAAGGGAAGCGGAAGAATAGAACTTGTCTGCAGCGATCCTGCGCTGCCGTCGGGAGAGGAAAATCTCGCTTACCGGGCTGCTGCTGCGTTTATATCCGCTTCGGGCATCGGTACAGACGTCGGTTTAAAAATAGAAAAGCGAATACCGGTTACTGCCGGAATGGCAGGGGGCAGTGCAGACGCGGCGGCCGTGCTTTGCGCGATGAACAGTATATGCGGCACTCCTCTCTCGGAAGCTGAGCTTATTTCGCTCGGCGGCTCGCTCGGTGCGGATGTGCCGTTTTGCATGTCGGATATTCCGATGCTTTGCCGCGGAGTCGGCGATATTATGCAGCCTTGTAATGCTTTGCCGCCGTGCAGGATAGTTGCCGCGCTAGGAGGATACGAAAAAAAATCTACCGCAGCGGCATACGCTGCGATAGACGCCGCTGAGAAAAGAACGCTTCGTCCGAACGGTATGGCGGAGGCGCTGCGTCTCGGCGATTTAGAAGAGATTTGTGAGAATTTGTACAACGTATTCGAAACGGTTAATCCGGAGTCGGAAAAGCTTAAGCGGCTTATGCTTGAAAGCGGAGCATACGGCGCGTTGCTCAGCGGAAGCGGACCGTCGGTTTTCGGTCTTTTTCCGGCAGATGCAGACACATCTGAAGCTGTGCAGACACTCAGACGCGCAGATTGCCGTGTTTTTGAATGTTCGCCTGTGCCGGATTTGAGATGATTGTTTATATTCTGTGAGTGGTTACGGTTCAAAATCAGGGCGGATGGGATTTACTGTTTTACTATATACAATTTTTGCCATGTATCGTATACATATAGCCGATTTTCTTCATCTTTTGACATACTTCGGATTTTATCGGTGTTTTTAATTTTATATACTCGCTGCTTTAGTATTTACGGAGGAAAAGAGCTTTGAAAAAGCAGGACAAAAGACTTGCCGAGCTTTGCGGAAAGCTTCTGCTCGGAGATATAAGTTCGATGACTCAGCGGGAACTGTTTGAGACCGTACTTCTGTTTTGCAACAGGGGAACTGATTTATTTACATGCGAAAAGTACATTTCAAAATACGGTACATACACCGAATTTCTCACGGCGGAATCGGACGGTGATCACAGCGGAGATAACGTTATACTTTCCGGCCTGTGTAAGCTGATAACCGAATCGGCTAAGCTTATATGTGTCGGATCATGTGACAGCAGCGCTGTAGCTTCGGACTTTGAAGAACGGGTGTCGGAATATTGCAGAAAAGATTCTGATGAACGTATAGCGGCGCTTTGCAGGCGGCTCGCGATTATGCATTATGATTGCTTTGCCGAGATATTCCGGGCTGCATTTCTCGACGGTAACAGCAGAATGATATGGTATGAGGATATTGCGAGAGGCGATTTCGGAGACGTATATCTTGATTTTGCGTCACTTTTACGAACTGCGATCGTGAAAGGCGCCAAAGGACTTATTATTGCACATAATCATCCTGACGGAGATCTCTATCCGTCGGTGGCGGATGTCAGAATTACGGACAGACTGAAAAATGCGTGCGAAAATGTCGGCATCCGTTTTGTAGATCATATTATTGTGTGTTCCGGACATTACCGATCGGTATGTAATCCCGAAAACAACAGTTCGGAGATAAATCAGGAAAGGAAATTTCCGAGACAGATCGGTCAGACAGGCGTATACCGTATTGACAGTGCCGATCCGCCGGACGGAATAGACGATGATTACTTTTACAGCCGTGCATCAGAGATATTCTATGATGCCGACGATGTATCAAAATGGGATAATGTAGGTATGTTTGAAAACGATGATGAAGAAAGCTCCGATTATTGATTTTAATTAATTATTATATAATGTCAGCAAGTATACCGTGCGGCGTGGGCTGTACCGAGGTTGCCGCTTCGGTGTTCAGTATTCACCTGAAGCGTATCGTTCTTACTTCGTGAGAAATACAGCCTTGTTTCGAGAGCGACAGCATCGCTTTGGGCACAGACGGATACTGTATTTACCGTTGTCATGATTCCGACTGCGAGATCGGTGAGCGCCCAGATCATATCACCGGTGAAGAACACGCCTGCTGCGGCGCAAAGACTGTATGCAGCTATATAGATTTTGTTCGGCGTATCGCAGCTTCGCGGTGCTCCGCCGTTTTTTCTGTTTACGATATAGAATATTCCTTCCAGCCCGTAATGCGCCCAGCATACGACGGTTGCAAGCGCAAAAAACGCTATTGAAAGTGCAAGGAATATTTCGGCGGGCTTGCCGAGATAAAGCGAGTACGATCTTATTACGAGCAGCATTCCGCTTGCGTCCGACATGCAGGCTTCTCCTACCGTATCAAATGCGAGAAGAACAACAAATGCGGTCATGCTGCAAAGTACGACTGTGTCTACAAATACTTCGAAAAGCCCGAAGCACCCTTGCGCCGCAGGGGATTTTGTATCCGCTTCCGCATGAGCTATAGGAGCAGTTCCGCAGCCGGCTTCGTTTGAAAACAGTCCTCTTGCGATTCCGAACCGCATGGCCCTGTTCAGAGCGAATCCGAATGCGCCGCCTGCTGCTGCACGCGGAGTGAAAGCGTCTGATATTATGTTCAAAACTATCTGCGGAACGCGTGCGTGATTTATTGCTATTATGTACCCGGAAGCGACTATGTACAGCAGAGAAAGCACAGGTATCAGCTTAGCTGTAAAATCAGCTATTCCGTCCACACCTCCGCCGATTATGACTGCGCACGCAATTGCCGCGACGATACCGACTGCAAAAGAAGGGATTCCGAATGCTCCTGAGAGCGAGTCTGCCGCCGCTTTTATCTGTATAATGTTTCCGAGAGCAAATGAGCCGAACACACACAGGAATGCGAATATCAGGGCTACGTGCTTGTTTTTTATGTAATACATTGCGCCGCCGTGATATTTCGGAGGCTTTCCCGGCGTGTCGCATATTTTTACCCTTGAACGGACCGCAAGCACGATCTCCGCGTATTTTACGAGCATCGCGGCTATAGCGCTGCACCACATCCAGAATATCGCGCCGCATCCGCCTGTCATTATCGCCGCCGCAACACCGGTTATGTTTCCGACTCCGAGCGTACCTGCGAGCGCGAGCATGAGCGCTTTGAAAGGAGATATCTTCTTATCAGCTCCGCGCTCTTTCACCCGGCTTTTTTTCGGAAAGAATACACGGAGTATCTGCAAAGGATGCAGAATATTGAAAAAACGCAGTTTTACTGCAAAGTATATTCCCGCTCCGAAAACAAGTATCGGCAAAAGCAGTGAAAACACATTTCCGTTGATCCATTCGACGGCGTTTAACAGCATATGTACAGATATCCCCTTTCACAAGGCATTATTTTATTATGTATACAATGGGAAGGCTCCCATTGCTTTTTCATGAGTTAATAAATCCGGCTGCGGAGTAACTTAAGTGACAGTTATGATAGCTCCTTAAAGTATCCCTCCGGATGCGAGCATACGGGACACAGACGGGGAGGCTCGGCTCCGGTGTGTATATGACCGCAGTTGAGGCAGATCCATTTTGTTTCCGCTCCGCTTCCCCTGAACATGCTTCCGTCATCAAGCTTTTGCAGGCAGCTGCGGAACTTCTGCTCATGTTCATTCTCGATAGCGCCGACCTTGTCAAACAGCTCGGCAAGCGCCGGAAAGCCCTCCGATCTTGCGGTCTGTGCGAACTGTTTATACATGCTTGACCATTCGAAATGTTCACCTCCGGCGGAGGCGTCAAGATTCTGCGCTGTGGAGCCTGCACCGCCGAGATATCTGAACCATATCTCCGCGTGTGCCTTTTCGTTATCGGAGATCGTATCAAATAATTTCTGAATTTCTACAAAACCTTCTTCTTTCGCTTTTTTTGCGTAGATCTTGTATTTCAGATGCGCCTGGCTCTCACCGCCGAGCGCGTAATAAAGATTTTTTTCGGTTTCTGTTCCTTTGATTCCTTCCAGGATAAAATCCGGCATAATATATTACTTCCTTTCCTTACGGTAAATGTATGCAGGGATAGTATATGCCGGATAAAAAGGTATTATACGGCAGAAATAAAAATCGCGGACAATATTTGTTGTTCGTTCGCGGATCTTTGCTTTTTGTTATTCATAACTTTACGTATAAAACATAATTTTTGTATTGTAAGATTTATAAAATAATCTGCGGATAAGTAGTTTTCCTGTTAGATATGAAAATATCCTTGTAATTATCTGAAATTCATGATAAAATAATTTCCTGAATTTACGTGTTAAATCAGCAAAAAGGAGACTGATGTATGAAAAGGATTGGAATATTATGTGCAAGCGATACTGAGCTTGAGCCGTTTTTTAAGCATCTTCAGTCGCCTGAAATTTTTGAGAAGGCAATGCTTAGATTCTATGCCGGACACATTATGAAAATTGAAGCTATTGCATTATACAGCGGAGTTTGTAAGGTTAATGCAGCTATTGCCGCTCAATTGCTTATCGATCATTTTAATGTGGACGGTATTATCAATGCGGGTACTGCCGGAGGAATTGATGAAAAAATTCAGATTCTGGATACGGTGGTTTCGGATCGGGTGGCTTATCATGATGTGTCGGAGGATATTTTGACGGAATTTCATCCGTGACTGAAAGAGAATTGCTTTCGGTCGGGCAGAGAACTGTATTCGGCTGCAAAAAAATACAGCGGC
>CALGZV010000370.1 GCA_937934385.1 uncultured Clostridia bacterium
GACATGAACGCAAACAAGCTGTTTACCGACAGCCTTTATCAAAAGTGCTGCAACAACAGAGCTGTCAACTCCTCCGGAGAGAGCGAGAAGAACCTTTTTATCTCCTACCTGCGCACGTATCTCCGATATCTGCTCAGCTATAAAAGCATCGGCAAGTCCCTTTGTGCATATGCGTTCCATACTTTCGGGACGTTTATTACTCCGCATAGATAACTACTCCTGTTCTGATTTTATAATAAAATTTCATTTATAAAAGGACATTAAAGCTTTATTTTTATCCCTTTTACACCTCTTTATTTCATTAAATCACATTATATGTTTTTTGTCAACAAGTTACCGAAAAGTTTATCCCTAATATTATGTCTTTTTCGCAGGATACTGATAACAGATAAAGCGTCATTAAAGTACGGTCCGGCAAATATACAAAATCATTAAAATACCGTTTTTCAAGCTATCTGTAAAGCAGTTCAAAGCTCCAGAATCTGCAAACCGTTCATCATAACATAATGCTCCGCCGCTCCGAGTTCTTCCATCCATTCACGGACAACAATAGTTTTCCATGTATGCGTATTATATCCCTCTCCCGCATCGTTGTCCCAAAGCCACTTGGGCGTACACCACAAACATCCGCGCGGAGATACGGCTTCATAGAAAGATCTGTCTACTCCGTTCTGACCGTGATGCGCCATCTGCACATAGTCGGCCTTCAGTTTGTCGGTACCGCTGTAAAAGTTCAGTATTTTTTCGCCCTCACCTACGCCGGCATCTCCCGGAAACAGGATCTTCTTTCCGCCGAGAGACAGCATAAGGACAATTGATGAATTGTTTACTACATTAACGGTCAGCTCCGGATTCGGAGAATACAGGCACTCTATATGCGCCTGTCCGAAATCAAATGTATCTCTTGCGGTAACGATAACGGCCTTATGGGCAAAAAGAGGGAGAGCCGCATAGAAACGCTCCGGCATACCGTCATCGTAATGCGCTTCCTCGCGGTATATGAATTGTACAGACGGAAAATTGTAGTACACATGATCAAAGTCAATCGTACCCGGATGTTTCTCGACGATCTCAAGAAAACAAGTCATATGATCTGAATGTAAATGACTTAAAAACCATGCGTCCACATGCGGAACTTCCTGCTTCGTTATCTCCTTAAGCCGGAGGATCAGATTGTCGGCATCTACCGCATATCCTCCGTCAATAACGATCACGTGTCCGTCGGAAGTAGTAATAATAAAGCTGTTCATCTGATCGCCGGATATTGAATCCAGCATATATACTGTATTTTTCATAGCTTTTATCCTCTATGTTTTATTTAGTTCAGTAAAATTACTTATTTTTAAATAATATCAATACATTTATTCAGTTCATTATACAATAAACATGGCGTCGCCAAATGAAAAGAATCTATACCTCTCGCGAATAGCTTCTTCATAAGCGCCAAGCATGATCTCACGCGATGAAAATGCCGAAACAAGCATAAGAAGTGTACTCTCAGGCAGATGAAAATTCGTGATCAGGCCGTCTACGATCTTAAAGCGGTAACCGGGATAAATAAAAATTCCGGTATCGGCGCAAACAGGCTCGACATGACCACAGTCATCAGCGACACTTTCAAGAACACGGCACGAGGTCGTACCGACTGCGATCACGCGTCCGGTACGCGAGTTTATAATATCCGCAGATTCCTTTGAAACTTCTATATGCTCGGTATGCATGATATGATCGGTAAGAGCATCCTCCTTGACAGGACGGAATGTTCCGAGTCCGACATGAAGAACAACAGGCGCGATCTTTACACCTTTTTTTCTTATAACATCAAGCAACTCATCCGTAAAATGAAGTCCGGCTGTCGGAGCTGCGGCAGAGCCCTCTTTCTCGGCATATACCGTCTGATACCTCGACGGATCTGACGCGCGCGATGTGATATACGGAGGAAGCGGCATCTCGCCGATTCTGTCAAGCACCGAAAAAATATTTTCACCGCCGGATCTGTCGTAATCAAGCTTGACGATACGGTTTCCGTCCTCTACCGTTTCAAGTACGGCCGCGCGGAGAAGTCCGCCGCCGAAGCTTATAACAGTTCCCGGCTTTGCACGTCTTCCCGGACGCACAAGCACCTCCCAGATATCGTTTCCGCGTGCCCTGAGCATCAGCATTTCCATCGAAATACCCGTACTCTCTTTAATACCGATCAATCTGGCAGGAATAACTTTCGAATTATTTATAACAAGGACGTCTCCCTCATGAAGCATATCTGCAATATCATGAAAAACGTGATGCCCTATTTCGCCGCTGTTTCTTCCGACTGTCATAAGTCTGGACATATCTCGTTTGTCCGCAGGCGTCTGTGCGATCAGTTCCGGAGGAAGCTCATAAAAGAAATCGCTTTTTTTCAGATCTGTAGCAATCTTTTCATTAACAATCAATGTATCTTTTTCGGTAAACTCGGTCATCTGCGTCTCCTTATCCTTCCGTGCTGCAGCTGTCTTTTAACACGCTGAACCGCCGCGGCATATAATGTCATCGGGCTGAAGCATTTAATATCTCATAACATTATAGTACACAAGAGAGTTATTTTCAACCGATTTTTTTATTTTTCCCAGGAACAATGTGAAAAACGCCCGAAATTCGCCGATATTCCGTCGATGGTCACGGCTTGTCGGCAGTATAAGAAAGGAATGACCATATTATGGAAAAGAAAACGATATTCAAAGGCTCTGCCGCGGCGCTCGTTACTCCCTTTAAAAACGGAGAGATCGATCGCCCGGCGCTTATGCGGCTCATCAATACACAGATAGACTACGGTACGAATGCTCTTGTCGTCTGCGGAACTACAGGTGAAAGCGCAACGCTTTCATACAGCGAACACGCACAGTGTATAAAATTGGTTTCAGAATATACGGACGGACGCGTTCCGGTAATAGCGGGAACAGGCTCATGCAATACGGAAAATGCAATAAGGCTTTCGCGTGCAGCATGTAATGCCGGAGCCGACGCTCTTCTGGTCGTAACACCTTACTATAATAAAGCAACGACGCGCGGACTCATCGAAAGCTTTACCGCAGTTGCCGACGCCTCGGAGGTTCCGCTAATACTGTATAACGTTCCGTCACGGACAGGCTGCGATATTCCGATGCAGGTATACCGCGAGCTTGCCGGAGACGAACGCTTTGTGGGTATTAAAGAGGCATCGGGCAGCGTTGCAAAATGCGCGCATATTCTCGCTGAATTCGGCGACAGGTTCGATTTGTACAGCGGATGCGACGAGCTTACAGTGCCGCTTATGTCGATAGGCGCCTCCGGAGTAGTCTCTGTTGCAGCAAATATAGTGCCGGACCGGATGAGCGAGATGTGCAACGCGTGTCTGCGCGGAGACTTCGCTTCAGCCGCATCGATGCAGCTTGAACTGTATGAGCTTATTGACGCGCTGTTCTGCGAGGTAAATCCCGTTCCGGTAAAAGCCGCAATGAGCATTCTCGGCATGTGCAGTCCGGAGATAAGACTTCCGCTGACCGCTCCGGAACCCAAATCGCTTGAAAAGCTCTGCCTTGCGCTGAAAAATCTCGGTCTGTAAAGAAAATTTAGGGAACCTAAAAAGTTCCCTAAAACTAACATATTTAAATAGCTGTAAATAGCTTTTGCGCGATTGCAGTAAAGCCGCGCCGGCTTATCGGACATGCACTGAAGGCTATTCAGAATATATACATATCAGAGCATACCGAATATATAATATTTATCCGAATATTTTTTCAAAAGCGGAGGCGGCTTTATCGACAGTTTCAAAAGCCGTATCTCCGTCCGGAAATACCTCAGCAGTGCAGAATCCGTCATAACCTACGTCTTCAAGCACCGAAAGTACACGGCCAAAATCCACATCGCCCTTTCCGATATCTGTAAAACCAGCAAGCGTCCGGTTCTCACGGATATAGTCCTTTATATGTACTTTGCATATTCTGTTTCCGAGTACTTTTATCCACTGTTCCGAATAACCGTCATAAACAACATTTCCGACGTCAAAGTAAGCTTTTACATAAGGAGATCCGATCTCATCTATAAAACGTGCAAATTCGAGAGGAGAAAGAAGAAATCTGTT